>CAMDGJ010000240.1 GCA_945897545.1 Flavobacterium psychrophilum | reverse complement strand
TGTTCTAATACCTCAATCTCTTCTTTTTTAAGTGTTATATATCTCATAATGAGATAAATATACAAATAATATTACATATAAACAATAAAATACGACATTATTTTATTCTAATTACTTAGATTTTAGATTTTAGATTATAAAATAACATATTAACAACTTTAGATTAAAAAAAAACAAAATAAATCACTTACTATTTAATGATCAAAAATCTAAATTCTAAATTCTAAAATCTAAACTTCCTTTTCTTACCTTTGCACTTTCAAAAATTACTTTATGGAATCAGTTTTAGAGAATGTAATACCTACTGTAACCCGAGGCGCAGCCGAACTAAGCGTAGCTAAGCCAAAATGGTTGAGAGTGAAACTCCCAATTGGTCAGAAATATACAGAACTACGTGGTTTAGTTGACAAATACAAATTGAACACCATTTGCACTTCAGGAAGTTGTCCGAATATGGGCGAATGTTGGGGCGAGGGGACAGCAACTTTTATGATTTTGGGAAATATCTGCACACGTTCTTGTGGATTTTGCGGCGTAAAAACCGGAAGACCTGAGACCGTAGATTGGGATGAACCCGAGAAAGTGGCGCGTTCCATAAAAATAATGAATATCAAACACGCCGTTATCACTAGCGTGGATAGAGATGATCTTAAAGATGGTGGTTCTATTATTTGGATAGAAACTGTAAAAGCCATTCGCAGAATGAACCCAACGACCACTCTTGAAACCCTAATTCCAGATTTTCAAGGAATCGAAAGAAATATCGACAGAATCGTGGAAGCCAATCCAGAAGTAGTTTCACACAATGTAGAAACCGTTCGAAGATTGACACGCGAAGTCCGCATTCAAGCGAAATATGACCAAAGCTTAGAAGTTTTAAGATACTTGAAAGAAAAAGGAATCAACAGAACCAAATCTGGAATTATGTTGGGCCTAGGCGAAACCGAAGAAGAAGTTTACCAAACGATGAAGGACTTACGAAATGCCAATGTTGATATTGTCACCATAGGCCAATACTTGCAGCCCAGCAAAAAACATTTACCCGTAAAGGAATTTATAACGCCAGAACAATTTGCTAAATACGAAGCTTTCGGCTTAGAATTAGGCTTCCGCCATGTAGAAAGTGGACCCTTAGTTCGTTCTTCTTATAAAGCTCAAAAACACATTCTATAAAAATTGTTTCAAGTTTAATGTTTAAAGTTGCTCAACTTGAAACTTTAAACCTGAAATTTTAAACCAAAAATATTGAAAACAAGAATTGCCATAAACGGTTTTGGGCGCATTGGCCGGAATTTATTTCGATTGCTTTTAAACCATCCCAGTATTGAAGTTGTTGCCATTAACGATATTGCCGACACCGAAACGATGGCGCATTTAATTAAATACGATAGTATTCACGGAGTTTTGCCTTTTGATGTTTCTCCCGATGAAAAAGGAATAATCGTTGATGGAAAACATTTTTTGTTCTTTCAAGAAAAAAAAATTTCAAACCTCAATTGGAAATCTATAAACATTGATGTTGTGGTTGAAAGTACTGGAAAATTCAGAACTTTTAATGAAATCAACGCCCACATTTTGGCTGGAGCCAAAAAAGTAATTCTCTCCGCTCCTTCCGAGGTAGATTCGATAAAAACGGTGGTTCTTGGTGTCAACGAACACATACTTGACGGAACCGAAACTATTATTTCTAACGCAAGTTGCACCACAAATAACGCCGCTCCGATGATAAAAATAATCAATGAACTTTGCGGCATTGAACAAGCTTACATTACAACAATTCACTCCTATACAACTGACCAAAGTTTACACGATCAACCGCATAAAGATTTACGTCGCGCTCGTGGTGCGAGTCAATCTATTGTTCCTACAACAACAGGTGCAGCCAAAGCATTAACGAAGATCTTTCCAGAATTTGAAGGGAAAATTGGTGGTTGTGGCATTCGCGTTCCCGTTCCTGACGGTTCACTGACCGACATAACTTTTAATGTTAAACGTGCTGTGACAATTGATGAAATCAACACCGCTTTCAAATTGGCTTCGCAAACGAATTTAAAAGGAATCCTAGATTATACGAAAGACCCTATCGTTTCGGTAGATGTTATTGGAAATAGAAATTCTTGTCTTTTTGATTCGCAACTAACTTCGGTAATTGATAAAATGGTGAAGGTTGTAGGTTGGTATGATAATGAAATTGGGTATTCCTCTCGAATTATTGATTTAATTATTTTGACAAATCAATAATTCAAAATCAATTCTTTTATTAGACTTCGCACATTCGGTTCCGCTTTTTTGGCTGCTTGCAATACTTCTTCATGAGATACTGTTTCGATATTTCCTTCATTACCCATATCAGTTATAACGGATAATCCAAAACACTCCAAATCCATATGTCGCGCCACAATTACCTCCGGAACAGTTGACATTCCCACACAATCGGCGCCAACTATTTTTACCATTTTGTATTCGGCCAGCGTTTCAAAAGTGGGTCCTTGAAGTCCAAGATAAATACCATCCTGAACTTTAATATTTAAGTTTTGAGCTAGTTCTTTAGCTTTTGCAATCATTTTTAATGAAAACGGTTCGCTCATATTCACGAATCTCGGCCCAAATCGTTCGTCATTCGTACCTCGCAAAGGATGTTCCGGCATCATATTGATATGATCTTTCAAAATAACAATCGAACCCACTTCATAATTGGGATTTACGCCACCGGATGCATTGGAAACAATCAGTTTTGTGACACCTAGATATTTCAATACTCGCACCGGAAAAGTAACTTCTTGCATGGAGTAGCCTTCATAGTAATGAAAACGACCTTGCATAGCAACCACTTTTTTATCGCCGATGGTTCCAAAAACTAAAGCTCCTTTATGGCCTTGAACCGTAGAAACTGGAAAATTAGGAATTTCAGTATAAGGCAAAGTGAATTCAATTTGAATATCATCAGTAAAACTTCCCAATCCTGAACCTAATATCACTCCGTATTCTGGAGTGAAATTTGTTTTTTCTTTTATGAAACTAACGGTTTCCTGTACTTGTTCCCACATAATTTGTAATGATTTTATCAAAATTTTCACCCGAAGCATCGGAGCCAGAAAGAAAAGAACTCCGTATGGGCAAATAGAAAAGCTGCTCGTTTGGAAAACTGCCTTTCAGTCGCACCTAATCTTTTTCGGTGGTGATGATTAATTTATTTTATTTTTTATTTCTAATAGGCCTTTTTCCGCAAAATGATAATGGTCAGGATATCTCAAACACAGCTCATTTCCCTGTTGTAAATATCCGAAAAAAGGCTCAGGTTTTGCGATTCCTCTAAAAGTAATTTATCAACATTCTTAATTTCGTCAACTTTCATCGTTTTGTCTTCTAAACAAATTGGCTCACTATAATCAATAAAGGAGAAATATAATTCTTGAACATTGGATTAGGGCAAATGCAGTAAAAAGAAGTTTCAACACAAATGATGTGGCAGAAAACATAATACTTTTCGAACAAGTAAGAATTCCACTTTATGTTACAGACGGAAAAGCAATAGATGAAGGAAGCTTTGCTGAAAATTTACAAGATTTTTTATAAAAAGCAGCTTAGGTCAATCGAAATAAATTAATAATGAAAGGATTAGGACAGTCGCTGATAGTTTTAGTAAGGAATAAAAAAAATATTCCTGCTCAAAATATTGAGTTGGAAGATTTTTTTTATTGAGAAGATATAGAAAATGTCTTAAGGACCGTTTTCTATTTATGGTTTTACTTATCGAACACAACCACTTTTTTACTGATTTCTCCTTCTGAAGTTTTTAGCTTGGCAATATAAACGCCGGAGCTTATGCTTTTAATTGGAATTTGAATGTTTTGTTGATCTTGATTTTCAATTTCACAGGTAGATATCGATTGACCTAGGATATTATAAAGAGTTACTTTTTCAACGGTTAAATCAATTGATTTGTTTTTAATTTCAAGTGAATTTCCATTTTGAATGTATAAGATTTGAATGGCTTCACTAATAGCGTGCTGATCTACTCTAAGAGTTTTGTCCTTGAATCGTAAAGAAAACCGTGTGTAATAAGGGCCAATTGGTAAATTCACTTCATATCTTGTGCCTCGAATATTATGATAAGTATCTGTAAAATTATCATAAATGAATATAAGTTGTTCTGGATTGAAGTTTTCTAGCGCATCAATAGTAAAACTTATAATGCCTTCCACTGCTGTTTTTACGCCAATAGGGTAATTAGCATTTACATCAAAAAATCCTTCGCCTTGAATCACTAATTGGTTTTCGCCACTCAAGAAATACATATCATTTGGAAAATCA
>CAMDGJ010000239.1 GCA_945897545.1 Flavobacterium psychrophilum | reverse complement strand
AGAAACAACTCCCAAATAGTTTTAAAATTTACTTCTAAATTATCCGTTACTGGAATTTCTACTTTATTAAGACTATCCTGCGTAACCAGTTGTATTGAAACTCCCAACTTAGCCAATTCAATACAGGTTTGAGGAACAGACCGAGAAGGACCGCCCACACTTTTATCTATGGAGTTGGTGACGTGCAGCACTTTCATTTGTTATCTATTATTTTTAGGTATATGTCTTCAATAGAATCAACAAAACCTTGGGCTGAAAATTCTTTAGAACGTAAAATCGATTTTTGCTTTGCCGCCTCACTTTGCAAAGGATTGAGTTGCATTACTTTTTCTAATTCCTGAGCCGCAATTTTTTTCCATTCCTCTAATACTTCTAAATTGAAGGATTTTTTTGGAATATAAAACCCTGCATCTCCCGCCACTTCTTTCATCGGATTTTCATTTGTTGTAATTACTAAGCATCCTGAAGCCATGGCTTCGACTATTGGCCAACCAAAACCTTCATATAAGGATGGAAAAACCATAACTGATGAGGCTTGATAGAACTGTTGTAATTGCAAATCATCAACATCGGTTATAAAATAAATCGATTTTGATACTATAGACTTTTCTTTAAACGCTAGCATCTCTTCAGAAGGTGGGGCACCAACCAAAATCAAAGGAACATTAGCCACAAAATCCAGAGCCCATCGGTCATAAATTTCAAGAACTCCTAATTTATTTTTATAAAAAACATTACCACCAATATGCAAAATATAACCCATTGATAAATCGACACCATATCTATTGGATAATACTTCTCGCAATTCAGTTTTATTGGTTGCAGGCTCAAAGTTTTGATTTAAGCCATTATACACCACCTCAGACATTTTTATCGTTTTGGTTAACAACAAATGCAAATCGGTTTGTGTTTTTTTTGAAATACAAATAAAATTATCCGCTTTTCGATATCCCCAACGAATAAATTTTTGATAATACTTCCCTGTTATACCAGTCTTATTTTCTGGCAATAAGCCAAAAGCTGATTGTTGAGCTAAAAAATCATGACAATGTACCGCATGATATCTATTCTTAACTATTGGCATCCAAGGGCCTAAGGCATTATCCGCAAAAACAAATAAAGTGTCTTTGCTACAATTTTGTAATCTTAATTTTATTACTACTGGAAAAACTAAATATTGATCTAGATAGCCTAACCATTTTTCTAAAAATGGCTTTTTAAAAGCCATTTTAAAAAATACAGCTTTAGGGCTCCATACTATTACTTCATGTCCTTTTTGCCGCATACCTTTCACAATCATTTGAGCAAATCTTGGCATGCTTTGATGAGCCAAAAAAGAAGGGTGAGTAAAGAGTACTATTTTCATCTATTCAGTTTTCGTTTTAATGTTTAAACTTGCAACTAATAATCCAGCAGCAATTACTGCAGAACCTAACATACTGGGTTGAGCCCATTGCCCTTGAGTTATCAAAAATAAAGCAGTACCACACATAATTAAAGGTAATAATTTGACCTTATTTGGTAATTTAATAGATTTATAAAACAAGCCTACCGCTAGGAGTAATCTTAAAACGATAAGTCCACCCCCTAAAACAAGACCTTGTTCTCCACCAACTCTGCCTAACTCTCCTTCAGAGATTAAAAAATCAGTTTTACCTGTTAACATCTGAGCTCCTGCATTAGTGCCCATTCCTAAATTACCTTTAAACAAGGGCTCCTTCAATAAACTAATTATAGGTCTAGCAAAATCATTAAAAATCCTCATAAAAACCGACCCTTTTAGTCCACCTCCGTGCTGATTGGCAGTATCAACCCTATCCATAAAAACCTCTATACCTAAACTAAAAATTGGGGTTGACTTCTGCAATACAACAAATAAACCGACAACAATAAAACCTGTAATTAACAATCTAAAAATTGATTTAAAACTAGTTGAAGACCCAATAAATGCAAATATCCCAACCAAGATAACTCCCGCGACAGCTGTTCTACTCACTGTTAACGGTAGGGCTATTAACAACGCAACTGTACTCGAATAAAGCAAAATTTTTGAACATGATTCTTTGGACAACCAAAAATAGAATACAAATACTGATGATAAAATAATAAATGATGATAATCCTGTCGTAAATGAAAAAGTGCCTGAAGGTCTAAAATAGCCCATTGAACCCGAAAAACCTGCACTTCCTTCTCCTCCAATACCTACATTGATAAGAGCTGTTTGAGGACTTAAAAACTGAAAATAAATAATTATAGTTACTAAAATATTGATAGCCAACAGCACACGACCTATGATTAAAACATCTTGCTTTGTAAAAACAGAACCTATTATAAAAATTAAAGGAAAATGAACCAACATAATCCTCGCACCATAAATACCAACAAATAAATTACCGTGACCAAAACTTAACGTAACCGCTAAACCCAATAGTGTAAAAATTGCACCTAGAACTATGTAAGGATTTACAAATTTTACATTCAAATAAAATGCTCTTAAAATAATGTATATAGCAACTGGGTCCCGCACAACCAATAAAGGGGAAGCTAAACTTGGTAAAATCCATTTACGCAAGGCTCCTTCAAAAATCCACAGTAAAAAATACAGCCAAATGGCTATTTTTATTGACTTATAATTTGGAATTACCTCCTGTTGTGAAACTATATTCATTACTCTTTTTTTCTTAAATCTTTAATAAAGAAATTGCGTCTGCCATTTCTTGGCCGTAAACTGACCATGGTCTAGTTTGCGCTTTTTGTTGCGCGGCAATACCGCATTGTTCAAGTACTTCTGGTTTTTCAAGTATTTTTGTGAAGACATCTTTTATTGCTTTTGATGATCCAGATGGTACAATCCATCCGTTCTCGTCATTCGTTATTATATCTGGCCCTGCTGTACGATCTGTTGTAATAACAGGTACTCCTTGAGACATTGCTTCTGTAATTACTAAACCAAAACCTTCAAAAAGAGAAGGAAAAACGAAAACATCATGTTCGCGCATGCAAGCTAACACTTGGTTATGAGACAATGATTCAATCCATTTATGTTTTTCTAATGCTAGATTCAGTACATCACAAGCAGCGACTGCTTTATGCCCAACGATGGTCAACTCTACTTTGTTTTGCAATCCTTCAACAGATTCAAACAAATAAGAAAGTCCCTTTCGTTGCGATAAGCCACCTACAAATAAGACTTTAAGTTTTCGATTAACTAGAGGTTGGTACTCTTTTTTTTGCTTTACTTCTGGAAAACCGTAAGGGATTACTTTTATTTCTGGCAAATTCCCTGAATACTCTTCCAATGTTTTTTTGGTAAAACTACTAGCCACAAAAACAACATCGGCTAAGGCTAATTCTTTGTCTTTTTTATCTAACTTAACTTGAGAATCACTAAACCCCGTGAGTGTAATAGACCAATCTGGATTGACATCAAATTCTTCTTGCATTAACAAACGAGCACTTTTCCAATAACCAATAGGTAGGTCATAAATACAATAAAGCCCCAATTTTTTTGCTTTTATAAAAGTGGCTAATGCTCCATCTTCATAAGCATACACTCCTACTAGTCCTTCCTTTTTTGCCTTAGCTAAACTATTAGCCACCCATTTATCATGTTTTTGATACACTTTATCTATACAAAAAAATCCTTTTTCGTGTTGTACTAAATAGTCCAAATGTAATTTTGAAGCTAATAAACGGCCGAACTCAAAAAAAGATTTCGATTGTGTATAAGGTTGCCAAGTTTTATTCAAACTTCTTCTTTTTAAATCTTTTAATTTAGGATTGCAACCTAGCATAAATAAAAATTGACCAGGAAATATTGCAATTGATGTAAATAATTTAAATAGAAGTGTATTGTTCAATAACTCATTCAACAAATTTTTTGAATTTGCATTTAAAGTAGGATGCGAGACTAATATCTTCATAATTTGTAAATTGAATTATTAAATTGTGTTGCCATAGACTGTAAATTAAACGTCTGAACATCCATCGGAATTAGATTCAAATTATTTTTTTCATATTTTATAATTTGTGGAATAGTATACTGTCCTTTTGTTGGTGTCCATTTACGCGAAACACAAATAGTACTTATTTGATGCTCTCTGTATGCAGCATAAACTCCACTTTTTTCAGTCTGAAAATAAGGTGTTGTTGATATACCAAAATCACTATTGATAAGTACTTGTGATATTATGATTTCGGATTGTATACCCAAAACTTCATAACAAATATTATAATTTTCTAGTATAGTAGTGAAAGCAGTCAGATTAGAACCGTTTTTACCAATAAAAATAAATTTTATTGGTTTTTTAAACCTATGTGAGTGGGCAACTAAATCTTCAACAAAATCTTTA
>CAMDGJ010000238.1 GCA_945897545.1 Flavobacterium psychrophilum | reverse complement strand
TGCAACAGGATTAATTATTCTATGGTGTCTAATTTAAGCCGAGATGAATTAAGAGATGAATATAATAGTTCAAATGTTTTCTATTTTGCATCAACCAAAGAAGGTTTCGGTTTGCCAATTTTAGAAGCACAATCTTTGGGGATTCCCGTTATTACATCAAATACAGCAGCTATGCCCTATGTTGCTAAGGGAGCAGCTGTTATAGTAGATCCCTATTCCGTTGAATCAATAAAGAAATCTATTCTCTTATTTGTTAAAAGGGAAATAGATATTGAAGATTTAAAAGAAATGGGATTTAAAAATATTGAAAGATTTGCTTTGTTTAATTTTATTGAATCCTATAAAAATATTTATAATGGAATTTAAAATAAAAATATTTTTTCCAATTGGAGCTTTTTACCCATCGCAAATTGGAGGGCCTTGTAATTCGCTTTATTGGCATACATATGGGCTTAATAAACACGGCATAAAAATAGATATAGTCACCACAACAATAGGAATAAAAAAAGGATTAGTAAAAAAAAATGTTTCTTATGATAATGAATGTGGGACTGTATTTTATGGCGAAGGCAATGAACGAAGTATAAAAATTATAAAAAAAGCTTTGAAAATAACTCGGTCAGCGGATATAATTCATTTGAATAGTTTATTTAATTTTATATCAATTATAGTTTTTTTTTATGCTAAAATATTTTGTAAAAATAAACCAATAGTTTGGTCTGTACGCGGCGAACTAAATGAAAAAGCAATAATATATAGTAAATGGAAAAAAATAATGGTTTTGTTTTTTTATAAGTTATTTTCCAGAAACGTTGTTTTTCACGGAACATCAAATCAAGAAATAAAAGATATTTGTTCTCATTTTAAAAATTCAAAAGTTATTCAAATACCAAATCTTATAAAACCTTTTGATAGAATTTTTCAGGACGGAATTAAAAAAAATTTACTTTTCGTAGGTAGAATTCATCCAATAAAAGCAATCCATAAAATAATTGAAGGGCTTTCATTAAGTGAAAAATTTTTAAATTCTGATTTTAATTTTATACTTATAGGAGATTATGAAGATAGGTATAAATATTATTTTGAAGACCTTATACTTTTAATTGAGGCAAAGGGCTTAAAAGATAAAATCGAGTTTAAAGGCTACTTAGGGGGATACGAAAAGGAACGAATATATGCAGAATCGTATGCGACTTTATTGATGAGTGACACAGAAAATTTTGGAAATGTAGTGACGGAATCACTTAATCAAGGTACACCAGTAATAACATCTAAAGGCACTCCTTGGTCAATTTTGGAGGAGTTTAATTGTGGTTACTGTGTTTCTAATGAGCCAAGTATTATAGCCAAAACTATTGATTTAATATTAGATTTGCAACAAGATCAGTATCTAAAAATGAGAAAAAATGCAATTCAATTAGTCGAGGATAAATTCAATATTAATTCCCAAATTTATCGATGGTTAATTCAATATAAAGCATTATACAATACGAATAAATAAGTTCTTCGATAATAATAAGTTACTATTGAAACTTTAAAATAACACGATTTTATAGCAATGAATTAAAACACTATTTTTTAGGAAATAATTTTTTGTTAATTGGATTTTTTTTAAAAAATGATTTTCTTACTTTAATTATAACCTCATTTTATAGTAAAATGATTTTAATAGATGCTTTATATATCAACAATGGAGGCGGTAAGATTTTGCTAGATTATCTTATTGAGGAAATTGAAAAGAGACAAATAAAAGTACAATATCTGTTAGATGACAGAATTAAGAATAATATTCCTGAGATTTCTAAGTTAAATGAGATTACTTTTATTGAAGGAAATTTTTTTAAAAGACATCGTTTTTATATCCAAAATAAAAACAAGTTTTCTAAAGTTTTTTGTTTTGGCAATTTGCCTCCAACCATAAGATTAAATGCTCAAGTTTACACCTATTTTCAGCTACTTATTTACTTAAGTATTCGTAAAGAATTTTCATTTATAGATCAAGTTAAATTTAGATTAAAAAGATTGATTCTTAAAAATATAGCAAAAAACACAAATTATTGGATTGTACAATCGAACTTAGTAAAAGAGAAACTATTTCAAAAATTTCAATTTGAGAGTGTAAATATTATTATACTCCCTTTTTATCCAAAGTTTGGAGTCATTGAAGTGCCAGTTAGAGCAAAGCACACCTATTTTTATGCAAGCAATGCTTCTCCGCATAAAAATCATTCTAGATTAATTGAAGTTTTTTGCCAGTGGTATGATAAATATAAACTGGGAAAATTAACACTTACCGTCAATGATGATTATCAATCAATATTAGAATTAATTGAATTAAAACAAAAACTGGGATATCCGATTAAGAATATTAGGTTTGTTGGAAGAGAAGAATTACATAAAGAATATTTGTCGAGTGAGTTTTTGATTTTTCCTTCCTTAACAGAAAGTTTTGGTTTAGGTTTGATTGAAGCTGTAGAATGTGGATGTAAAGTAATAGGAGCTGATTTGCCTTATACTTATGAGGTTTGTGAGCCATCAATAGTATTTAATCCAGAAGATGATGAGAGTTTTATACAAGCTTTTGAAAATAGTTTGAGCGAGGATGTCAAAATTAGTATTCCAAAAATTAAAAATAATATCAATGAGTTAATTAATATTTTAAAAGATATTATATGCAATTAATCAAAAACAAAATTCTCCTTATCACTGGTGGTACAGGTTCCTTCGGTAACGCAGTCTTGAACCGCTTCTTACATACTGACCATTTTAAAGAAATTCGTATTTTTTCTCGTGACGAGAAGAAACAGGATGATATGAGGAACCAATTAAAAAATGACAAACTCAAGTTTTACATTGGTGATGTTCGCGATTACGGTAGTGTAGAACATGCGATGCGGGGCGTAGATTATGTTTTTCATGCAGCAGCTTTAAAGCAAGTGCCCTCATGTGAATTTTTCCCTTTGGAGGCTGCTAAAACCAATGTGTTTGGTACTCAAAATGTTATAGATGCCGCTGGAACTAATAAAGTGAAGAAAGTAATTTGTTTGAGTACAGACAAAGCGGCTTATCCCATCAATGCCATGGGTATTTCGAAAGCCTTGATGGAAAAAGTGGCCGTAGCTGCTTCCCGAAATTTAAAGGATACTACAGTTTGTTTGACCCGTTATGGAAACGTAATGGCCACTAGAGGTTCAGTTATTCCATTGTTTTTAAAACAAATTAAAGAGGGTAAAAATATCACAATAACCGACCCGATGATGACTCGCTTTTTGATGTCCTTGGATGAAGCTGTAGAGTTGGTGTTGTTTGCCTTCGAACACGGAAATTCAGGAGATTTGTTTGTCAATAAAGCGCCAGCAGGCAACATTGGAGACTTGGCGCAGGCCTTGAAAGAGGTATGTAATGTTGATAATGCGATTAAAATTATTGGAACGCGCCACGGAGAGAAGTTATATGAAACATTGTGTACCCGTGAGGAGATGGTAAAAGCGGAAGATATGGGAGCATTTTATAGAATTCCAGCTGATAACCGTGATCTGAATTATGCAAAATATTTCTTTGAAGGGGTCGAAAATGTGTCCGTTTATAAAGATTATCATTCCCATAATACCGAACAGTTCGGTGTTGAAGCGATAAAAAAGTTATTAGTAAAATTGGCATTAATTCGAAAAGAAGTTTTTGGAGAAGATGTTAATGAAATCTAAAATAATAGTTGATTTATAAATTAGTCAAGTTAAAACTTGTATGAATAAAAGTGTTTTAAAATGAAAAAATTAAAAGTAGCTACTATTCTTGGAACACGTCCAGAAATTATCAGATTAGCAGAATGTATTAAACTTTGTGATGAATATTTTGAGCATATATTAATTCATACAGGTCAAAACTATGATTATGAACTAAATGAAATTTTCTTTGAAGATTTAAATTTAAGAAGACCAGATTTTTTCTTAAATGTAGCTGGAAAACATTTAGGCGAAACAATTGGGAATATAATTTCAAAATCTTACGAAATACTTTCTGTTGAGAAACCAGATGCCTTGTTGGTTCTTGGTGACACCAATAGCGTTTTAAGTACAATATCAGCAAAGAGATTAAAAATTCCCATCTTTCATATGGAAGCTGGTAATCGATGTTATGATCAAAATGTTCCTGAAGAAATTAACAGAAAAATTTCAGATCACATCTCGGATATCAACTTGACGTATACAGAACACAGCAGGAGGTATCTCCTAAGCGAAGGATTTAGAAAAGATCATGTATTTGTTACTGGTTCTCCTTTGTATGAAGTTTTAAAGAAGAATGAAATTAAAATTCAAAACTCTAATGTAGTTGAAAGATTAGGATTGGAGAAAG
>CAMDGJ010000237.1 GCA_945897545.1 Flavobacterium psychrophilum | reverse complement strand
AATTAAAATTAAATGTTGATTTTTTATTTTCTTACAAATGGCGGGAGTAGCTTGCTTGAAACCTCACCAAATCCTATTCTCACACCATTATTTTTACAAAATCCTTTCATAATCACGGTATCTCCATCATTAATGAATTTACGTTCTGTTTCATCGTTAAGTCTTATTGGGTTTTTGCCGCCCCAAGTTAATTCTAACATAGAGCCGTAACTATTTGGAGTAGAACCAGAAATGGTTCCTGAACCCATCATATCGCCTGAATTTACACGACAACCATTTGATGTGTGATGCGCTAATTGCTGGCTCATAGACCAATACATATATTTAAAATTAGTTTTCGAAACTATAGTTTCTGCCTTATTTTCGGGTTGAATAGCAACTTCTAGATTAATGTCAAAATTGTGTTTCCCTTTTAATTGTAGATAAGGAAATGGTACAGGATCTTGTTTCGGGCCTTTTGTTCTAAAAGGTTCTAATGCATCCATTGTGATAATCCAAGGTGAAATAGAAGTAGCAAAGTTTTTCGACAGAAAGGGACCAAGGGGAACGTATTCCCATTTTTGAATATCACGAGCACTCCAATCATTCATTAAAACCATTCCGAAGATATAATCTTCCGCTTCACTTATAGGAATGTTTTCTCCCATAATATTTGCATCTGTGGTAATAAATGCAATTTCTAATTCAAAATCTACCATTCGTGAAGGTCCAAAAACAGGAGTTGTTTCTCCATTTGGCAATGTTTGTCCCATCGGTCTATTTACTGGAAACCCTGACGGAATAATAGTAGAACTTCTGCCATGGTAGCCTAAAGGTATATGGAGCCAGTTAGGCAACAAAGCATTCTCTGGGTCGCGAAACATTTTGCCTACGTTCGAAGCATGTTCTTTGCTAGAATAAAAATCAGTATAATCACCAATTAATACCGGTAATTGCATTTCGATATCTATAACATTAAAGATGATTATTTCCTTGTGTTCTTCATTATCTCGTAGTATTGGATTAGTTTCGTCAAACAATTCAGCCAATCGGTTTCGGACTAATCTCCAGGTTTTTTTCCCGTCAGAAATGAAATCATTCAAGGTGTCCTGCATAAACATATCATCAGTCAACTCAATCCCTTCAAAATAGTTTAATTGTTGTAATACTCCCATATCTATGGCAGAATCCCCAATTCGAGTTCCTATGGTTATAACATCATCTTTTGTAATAAATACGCCAAATGGAATGTTTTGTATTGGAAAATCACTGTTCTCAGGAACGTTTATCCATGATTTTCTATTAATATCATTAGCTGTTATTGACATCATATTGTTAATTATTTTGTTGAGAAATACTCTTCAAATATATCATAATCTAACTGTTTACCAAACGTTTTTTTGTATTTTTGCCACAAATTAACTAAAATCAAAGAAATGCAACGCGACAAACAAATTTTTGACCTTATTTTAGAGGAGCAAGACAGACAAATTCACGGATTGGAACTTATAGCTTCAGAGAATTTTGCCAGTGATGAAGTAATGGAAGCAGCTGGTTCTGTTTTAACTAATAAGTACGCTGAGGGATATCCTGGCAAAAGATATTATGGTGGTTGTGAAGTCGTAGATGTTATCGAACAAATTGCCATTGACAGAGCCAAAGAATTGTTTGGTGCCGAATACGCAAATGTTCAGCCTCACTCGGGTTCACAAGCAAATACAGCTGTTTTCTTCGCTTGTTTAAAACCAGGAGACAAAATTTTAGGTTTCGATTTAGCACACGGTGGACATTTGACCCACGGTTCGCCAGTAAATTTTTCAGGTCGTATTTATACACCTTCATTTTATGGTGTAGACGCAACAACAGGTAGATTAGATTATGATAAAATTCAAGAAATAGCTACAAAAGAACAACCAAAAATGATTATCGCTGGTGCTTCGGCTTATTCCCGTGATATGGATTTTGAGCGTTTCAGAGTTATAGCAGATAGTGTTGGCGCACTTTTATTAGCCGATATTTCTCATCCCTCAGGTTTAATTGCCAAAGGTTTATTGAACGATCCATTACCTCATTGTCATATTGTTACAACCACAACTCATAAAACATTGCGTGGTCCAAGAGGTGGATTGATTATGATGGGAAAAGATTTTCCAAATCCAATGGGTTTAACTACTCCAAAAGGGGAAATCAGAATGATGTCCTCTTTATTAGATCTAGCGGTTTTTCCAGGAAATCAAGGAGGTCCTTTGATGCATATTATTGCGGCCAAAGCAGTGGCTTTTGGTGAAGCGTTGACTGACGAATTCTTTAGATATGCTTTACAATTACAAAAAAATGCAAACGCAATGGCTGATGCTTTTGTAAAAAGAGGATACAACATTATTTCTGGTGGAACAGACAATCATATGATGTTGATTGATTTAAGAAACAAAGGAGTTTCTGGCAAAGAAGCGGAAAATGCCTTGGTAAAAGCGGAAATTACCGTGAATAAAAACATGGTTCCTTTTGATGATAAATCACCATTTGTAACTTCGGGAATTCGTGTTGGAACTGCTGCCATTACCACTCGTGGATTGTTAGAAGATGATATGGAAACTATCGTTGCGTTGATTGATAGAGTTTTAACTGATCATACCAATGAAGCTGTTATTGAAGAAGTAGCCAATGAAGTCAACGAAATGATGAGCGAAAGAGCGATATTCGTTTTCTAGAATAAAATAAATTTCAAACACGGATTTACTTCGTATGTTTGTTTTGCTCAGGTCACTAATTTGTACAAAATCTATTTGTGTTAATTAGTGATTTCGTGTTTTATAGCCCAATTATATGCCGTGTTGTAGCACTTTATTTTGTAAATTTGGAACACTAATTAAAAATTAAAATTACATAGAAATGAGAATAGAAACGGAAATGAAATTGGGGTTCAAGGATGTAATGATTAGACCCAAAAGATCAACATTAAAGAGCCGATCTCAAGTTTCTTTAGAAAGAGAATTCAAATTTCTTCATAGCACTATGACTTGGACAGGTGTTCCAATTATGGCTGCCAATATGGATACTGTAGGAACCTTTGAAATGGCGAAAGCTTTAGCAGAAGATAAACTTTTTACTGCGATCCATAAACATTATTCAGTTCAGGAATGGAATGATTTTTTGCGTGATATTACTCCAGAAATGTATGATTATATTGCTATTAGTACTGGGATAGGAAAAAACGATTCCAAAAAAATAGGGGATATAGTCGAAGCAAATCCATTATTGAAATTCATTTGTATTGATGTGGCAAATGGATATTCAGAGCATTTTGTGAATTATGTGCAGCAAACTCGTAAGCAATATCCTGACAAAGTAATAATTGCCGGAAATGTGGTTACTGGCGAAATGGTCGAAGAATTGTTATTAGCTGGAGCCGATATTATTAAGGTAGGAATTGGACCCGGCTCTGTTTGCACCACCAGAATTAAAACAGGTGTAGGCTATCCCCAACTTTCAGCTATTATTGAATGTGCCGATGCTGCTCACGGACTTGGTGGACATATTATAAGTGATGGCGGTTGTTTGACTCCAGGCGATGTGGCAAAGGCTTTTGGAGCAGGAGCTGATTTTGTAATGCTAGGAGGAATGCTCGCAGGTCATGCCGAAAGTGGCGGAGAATTAATTGAAATAGAAGGCGAAAAGTTTAAACAATTTTACGGAATGAGTTCAACGACAGCTATGGAAAAACATGTAGGAGGTGTCTCCGAATACAGAGCGAGCGAGGGAAAAACGGTACAAGTTGCTTATAAAGGAACTGTAGCTATTACTTTAAAAGATATTTTAGGGGGATTGCGCAGCGCTTGTACTTATGTTGGTGCATCTCGATTAAAAGAACTTACTAAGAGAACCACATTTATAAGGGTTTCTGAACAGGAAAATACTGTTTATGCAAAATAGCAGATGATTACAAAATGGAATTAAAATTTAAATTATTTTCAATTTTTACTTCATTGAATTGCGATTGAAATGAGTTTCGGATTTTATAAAATTAAAAATGAAAAAGGTATAGAATCGATTTGCAGTTGATAAGATTTTATAAGAGTTGGTTTGATTCAAGTAGGTTCTTAGTAAACCGCAATTTCGTGTTTAAAAAGCAATCCTTTTACTTCTTTTAGCGAAAAAACTGCCTTTTTAAGTTTTGTTTTTGTAGGGTCAATGGTGTAGTTGTAACTGGTCTTGAAATTAGCCTTACTGGCATTGGCCTTTCCAAATTCAGAGCGGTATAAATCACAGTTGTCGAAAACTACTTGGGTTAAATCGGTACTCATAAAATCTACGGCGATAATGCTGCAGTCAACAAAGCTTGTTCCTTTAATTTTTAGGGTATAAAATTTAGAAAAATCCAATATGCATTCTTTAAAATGAACTTCAAAAATGAGTTTATCACACATTGCAAAATTCACGTCCAGGATTT
>CAMDGJ010000236.1 GCA_945897545.1 Flavobacterium psychrophilum | reverse complement strand
TTACTTTTATTCATAATACCATTATCCATTTTGGCTCAAGTAGATAGTTTACGAACAAAAGTAGATAGTATACAAACCGTAAAAGAAAAAAGATTTCATGTAGCTGGTTCCGTTATAAAAAACAGTATTCTAAGTGTTCCTGGAGACTTTTCCGAAATGGGTCATACCATTTCAAGTGATTGGAAAAGAACTGCTATTTATGCAGGAAGTATCCTAGGATTAATAGCTACTGATAAAATTACTACTGGATATTGGCATGATCATGTTGAAACTTCTATAGATTATAGTTTGCCTAGGATTAGCCTTAATACACGAATTTCTGGAACTGAAGGAGATAATGCCTATATTCTGTATCCAATAGTTGGTTTGTATGCTGGTTCATTGCTTGCGAATCATAAAAAGGGTCAGGTAGTAGCGGTAAATGCTACTAAAGCAATAGCTTATTCTTATGTAATTTCGCAACTATTTTTGAAATCTGTTTTTAAAAGAGATAGACCGCAACGAAAACTTAATGATAATGAACCCACGGTAGCACCTTGGACAAGAAACCCTTGGGATTTTGGAAATTTCCAAGACAATAGATTAATTGAATATCGAATGGGACCAAGAAGCGGAACTTCCCTTCCTTCTTTCCACACCACATTTTATTTTTCTATAGCCAAAGTTTTCCAGATGGAATACAATAATTATTGGATACCCTACACTATAGTTACAGGTGTATGGCTCTCTAATATAAAAGGACATGATCATTGGGTGTCAGATATTCTAGTAGGAGGATTGGTAGGTACAATTATTGGAAAATCGATAGTAAATAGCAGTCGAAAACAAATGGCCAAAAACAATGGTTCTGCCTACAATTACAACCCTAAAAAATTCAAAATGACGAAACAATTAGTACCTCAAATTTCAGGTAATATGGTGGGCTTTCATTTTTCAGGAACTTTCTAATTGTTAAATAATAAAATTCATTTCCGCACTGATGCTCAATTGATGCAAGTAGTACATTAATTAGGGAGGAAATTGTAGCATTTTTTTATACTGTTTGAGCAGAAATAATTTCAACGGCTAGCGCAATGCGCCCACCAACGAGCAAAAAAAATAAACCTAGTCGTTTTGAAATAGATAATACAATCAGATCATCTTGCTATTTACATACATTTCCTTAACTTTATATTATGGAAGCACTAAAAATTGAAATACTAAATCCAATACCGTTACAACTTGTCAAAGAAATGCAAGACTTGAATCTTATCAAAGTAACTGAAGAGCCTATTGCTAAACTTCAAGCTTATTTAAAAAAGATGAGAAGGAGTAGCAATACTGCTCCAAGTATAGCTAAGATTGCGAATATTGTTGCCGAAGTTCGAGTTGAAAGATATGGCAAAAAGTAAATTATTTACTGATGGTCATAATGATTTATTGGATATCGGAAAATACAAAAAAACAATAATTATAAAAATATCCGACTTCTTAAAGCAAGACAAAAGCTACTATCTAATTGTTTAATAACTTTATAAGATCAATTATTACTGCAAAAATGCAAATACCTTAGGTAATCCTTTTATATGGACTATTTTACAATAGGCTATCATTAGAAGGAAAAATGATGACAGCAATGAATGGCAAGACGGTTATACTAACCCAGAATTCTTAAAAAGGGATATTGGACATGAATATGGTTATGTTTTAAAAGAGGGGGAATCTATTTTGGTTATTGTGCGATTAAAATAAACGACAAACCTGAATATTTAAAAATTGAAGGAAAGTGGTTGACTAATTCTGATTTTGTTGTTATTCATCGAATAGCCATTTCTGAAAGATATAATGGAAAAAGATTGTCAAAAAATATCATAAAATTTATCGCAGATTTAGCTGGAAAAATCAATACTTATAGTCTACAAGTAAATACCAACCACGATAATTTTGCAATGATAAAAATCTTCAAAAAATCCTATTTTACTTTCCGTGGAATAGTACATTTCAGAAGAAGTCTAAGAAGAGCTTATGAGAAAGTACTTGAATAACCTCTATTTGTGAATCAAAATCCAGCAATTAAAAGCACATCGAATAAATTTGCTGTACCTTCGCGCCAAATTAAAGAAGTACTCCATATAAATAGTGTTTACTTCATAAACACCATTTATGTCATTCAACTCATTAGGATTATCAGATGCTTTATTAAAAGCCATCAGCAAAAAAGGATATACAACCCCTTCTCCAATACAAAAAAAAGCAATTCCACCCATCTTGGAAGGCAAGGATGTTCTAGCTTCTGCACAAACAGGAACAGGAAAAACAGCAGGTTTCACCTTACCCATCTTACAAATATTATCGCAAGGAAAACACCTAAGCCACAGACCCATTCGTGCCTTAATATTAACTCCAACGCGAGAATTAGCAGCTCAAATATTAGCGAATATAAAAGAATATAGCGAATTTTTAGATTTACGCAGCACCGTTATTTTTGGTGGCGTAAACCAAAATCCACAAGTGGCTCAATTGCGCCAAGGTGTCGATATTTTAGTGGCAACTCCAGGTCGATTAATCGATTTGCAAAATCAAGGTTTAATTACACTTTCCAAAGTTGAAATCCTAGTTTTGGACGAAGCCGACCGTATGCTAGATATGGGATTTTTACGAGATATCGAACGCATCCTGAAAGTATTGCCATCCAAAAGGCAAAACTTGATGTTTTCAGCAACCTTTTCAAGAGACATTAAGCAATTGGCAATGGGTATTTTGCACCATCCCATTCAGGTCGAAGCCACGCCCGAAAATACGACAGTTGAAGCTATTATCCAAAAAGTATATCCTTGTGCCAAAGAGAAAAAAACAGAATTAATCATCAAACTGATTACCGAAGGCAACTGGAAACAGATTTTGGTTTTCACCCGCACAAAACAAGGCGCTAACAAACTAACCGAAAGTATGATTAGTGCTGGTATCAAAGCAGCAGCGATCCATGGAAACAAAGGTCAAGGTGCGCGAACCAAAGCCCTAGCCAGTTTCAAAGACGGAAGCCTGACCGCTTTGGTCGCCACAGATATTGCTGCTCGTGGTTTGGATATTCCACTATTGCCACACGTGGTTAATTTTGAATTGCCCAATATCCCCGAAGATTACGTCCACCGAATTGGTAGAACAGGTCGTGCTGGAGCAAGCGGAGAAGCCATTTCGCTGTTTAGTCCAGACGAAACTGTTTTTCTACGCGATATCGAAAAATTGGTGGGTTTGAAATTGCCTAAAGAAAATATTTCAGGTTTCGAGCCAGATCCCAATGCTTCAACAGAACCAATAAAACAAGGTCAAGGAAGACAACAGCGCAATTCAACTCCTCGACAACCCAAAACCGATACTACCAATAGAAGTAGCAATAACAGTTTTGGCCCAAGACGTCCACAACAAAATAATGACAGACGTTCTAATAGATAATTTCATCTAATAACTGGAGTTTTAATATTTTTTAGAAGCAAAACTTTTTCGTTTCTTAAGGACCTATCTCCCGCTATACACTACAATCTTGTGGCTGCTGAACACCAGCACCCACAAGATTTTTCGTTCCTATCGGGGCTATAAATCACTATTTTCTTTCTAACGACCTTTCCTCGAATTCGAAATAAAAATTGTTTTTATTTTAAAATGTCATTTGCAAGTTCATTCCACAAATCTGGAATATCCTAATCATTTGTAAGAATAAATAAATATATTTGATACATATATGTGTAAAAAATGAAGCAAATAAATAAAGAATTAATTTTAAACGCAATTGCGACTTCAGATTATATTTTAATAGCAACTCATAGAAAACTTTGTCTTCCAATTATCAATAGAATTTACAAGAAAATGATAAATGGAATAAAATTTGACGATATCAAAGTATGTGAAACCTTAATCATCGATGGTCATCATCGATATGTAAGCTCTTTATTAGCAAGTATCACGCTTGATAAAGCAAAATCATCAAAGACAAATGCAACAATTGAATATGATTGGAAAGAGGTAGAATTTGTTGAGGAAGAATGGGATACTGAAGATAAAATTACACGTTTAAATGAATTAGACGCTGAATTCAACAATATGCCACTAGAAAAAATAATTGAACTAACAAAATAATGTAATACATTTGTAATATGCTATTATACTTAGACATAGATGGAGTAATGGTTCCTGCTAACTCTTGGAGAAAACCTGAAATATTAGAAGATGGTTTCCCCGATTTTAGCCCAAACGCTGTCAGGTCACTTGAAAGAATTATTTCTCATTCATGTGCAAATATTGTATTGACTACTTCTCACAAACATAAATATACATTAAAAGAATGGGATAGTATTTTTAAGCGAAGAAATATCAATGTGAATAAAATAGCTAGACTTCCTAAAAATATAAATCATTTGAATAGAAAAGATGAATTAATTCAATGGTTTACTGC
>CAMDGJ010000235.1 GCA_945897545.1 Flavobacterium psychrophilum | reverse complement strand
TAGCACGCGAACGGCACAACCTTGTTTTAAAAGTCCAATAGCAAGGTTCTTGATACTCGTGCCAATCCCGCCGGAACTTCCGGTTTTGAGGTTTGGGTATTCTGGGGTCAGGAAGGCTATTTTCATTATTATAAGTTTATTTTATTCATTTGCGCTCCTACCTCTCCTCTTGGGATAGGTTGGGAGTGTGTTTTTTATATTCAAAAATATAAAATTCAATGGCTCGAAGCACATTTTCCATCTCATTCAGCACCTGGTCATCACTAAATCGCAAAACAACAATACCCAATTCATTCATCTTTTTTTCTTTTATGCAATCTTTATTATACACTTCCAAAAACTGATGCGAATACCCGTCGACTTCTATACCCAACATTAATTCATAACAAAAAAAATCCAAAATATAATTATCAATTGGTTTCTGACGATGAAAATCATAACCGTACATCTTTTTCCCTTTCAATTTTAACCATAGAAAAATTTCTGTTTTAGTGGAATCATTCCGCAATTGACGGGCAAATTCTTTTAGATTTGGATTATAGGGGATGATTTTTCTTTTAGTCATTGGAATTTCATTTTTGATTCAATAAGTAACACACCCCTAACCCCTCTCAAGAGGGGAATTTGTCCCTGCTAACAGAAATCTTCTAGGAATCAGGTAAACATATTCTATATTACAATCGTAATTTTTGCACTCCTAGCTCCCCTCTTGAGAGGGGTTAGGGGTGTGTTTTTCATTTTTCAACATAATAGCTTTATATGCTCCACCACCATTTTATCCATATTAAAATTCTTTTCAATTTGCAAACTGACATCATTGTCGATTTTTAAATTCCCTAGAACAATATTTCTCAGGATTTGTGCGAGTTGATTATCGTTGCCAGCATTAAAAAGAAATCCATTTTTATTTTCATCAATAACACAGAGCACATTTCCTGCTTCATGCGTCGTGATTACTGGAACATTACATACTAAACTTTCAATAATAGAATAACAGAAAGTTTCGCCGTGTGAAGGTTGAATCAAATAGGCATAGTTTGCATACAATTCATTTAACCTTGAAGAACTTCCTTTATAATTTACAATTGAAGTAAGATTATATTCACTGGTTAATTTTCTCAATTCAGTTTCATATGGTCCTTCCCCATAAATATCAATCTGCATTTGATTAAAAATATTACTTTCTAAAAGTGTCAAAGCCTCCAGTAAATCTTGAATTCCTTTAGATTCACGCAAGTGTGATGTGAGTATAAATCTATTTTTATTTTCGTTTGTTCTCCGTGCAAAAACTGGAGTATCAATTCCGTTATGTATTACGCTGGTTTTCTTGTCCAGAAAAAAACCATAATCTTTCAGAATGTGTTTCCGGGTATATTTGGAAACACCTATCAACTGGTCAATGTATTTGGAATACAAAACACCCTTTATTATATTTTTTATAATCTTAGAAATCGGAAATCCATCCAAGGGTCTCGGATTGTGATCTACTGCAATCGTTTGCTGAATCCCAGTAGCTTTTGCCTTTTTGAAAAAAGAAGTGCACAAAGCCAAAAAATGGGTAACAAGAATATCGTATTTCAAGTTTTCCTGATTCACTTTTGTCAAGAAAAACTGCTCTACATTTTGATTATTAGAACTAAAAATGGTCAATCCCGAAAAGAAATCAAAAGACTGATAATCATAAAAATACCAATCTACTTCATATCCTAAATCTTTGACTTTTGAATCATAAGCTACCCAAAAACGATCCATTCCTCCAATGCGATTGGGGTTTAAGGCATAATTGCATACAATGGCTATTTTCTTTGGTTTAGTCATTGAAACGAGATAAGGTTTCAGCAATTCGTTTACTAGTTCCTTCGAGTGGCTCGCTGATTTGCAAATCAATCATTGCTTTTCTTTGAATTGTTCTTTCTTGTGGATTGTCTAGTACCTGATTGATTTGATCAATCAATTCTGTCGTATTTTTTGCAATAGTAACGGATTGGCTGTCCACCACTTTTTTAAAATGTCCGTAGTTCAAAAACCGCTGGTCATCGTACATTTCATTCTCACGATTCCCAAAAACCGTGTTGATGACGGGTTTGTCAAACAACATAAAATCAAGGCTCATCGTCGAACACATGTTGATGTTCAAATCAACATTTTGCAACAGTGACCGTAAATCTGTAATATCTTCTTCAGAAGGAATGCGTTGTGACCAACTTTCGGCGTGATTGTCTCTCGTAAGAATCCATTTCGGAACGTTCCATACAATCTCGGGGAATTCATCCTTGATGGCTTTAAATCTTGAATCGTCCTCAACGGGAGAAGTCCTTACAATCAATTGCACTTTTGTTTTTATGGCCTTAGTTCTAATAGCATTTATAATGGCGCGAATGACCATGGGATCATTGGCTCCGATGGAAACGTCGGCACAACTGTAACAAATGGTTTTGAAATTCGGATCCAAATTAAATTTTGCATAAAATTCTTCGGTCGTAGTTTTATACTTCGCCATTACATAAGATTCAAATTGTGGAGTTCCCACCACTTTCACTTTTTCTTTGGCAATATTGGGATAAAAATATAACAATTCGTCTTTCATCAAATGACTCCAAACTAGGAAATAATCAAAAACCCCAAGCATTCTTCCCTTTGAAGCCAAATTGTCCCAACTGAAAATAAACGTACTTGTAGGAATCTTCGATTGTTGGGCAGCATATAAAAATGGCGCCACATAAGGAGGTCTTTGATGGGTGAAGAATAAATGGGAAGGTTTGTCTTTTTGGAGTACTTTAATATACGATTTAGTAATTCTGTTTTTAGAAAAAGACCAAAATTGCAACTTTTCTACAAACAAAATACTAGCATCCGAATGAATAAAATGTGTAATAAAATATATCAACTTCACCAATAGTGCTCGTGGTGTATTGTTTTTTGGATAGCCTACAACCAGATTATCCTTCATCCCATAAAAAGTCTGGTATTTTTGTAAATGCGCCACTTCTTTCCATTTCCTGAAAAACCAAGTTGTTTTTGCTTCTTTATAAACCTCCAATTCCTTGATAACAATATTGGATTGTGGAATAGCGTCATAGGCACTAATCGGCAGCCCTGAATAAATGGTGATACTATCGAATTGTTGAGTAGCTTCCTTGACGAAATCACTCATTATAAAATTGCGAAAGCCTACTCCATCCGTAATTACTAGTCCTAGTTTTTTCATTTATAATTTAAATATCACTAAATTGTTTCTGATGATTAACATTCCAAATAGCCTCATTTTCGATGGATTCCAAAAATAGTTGAGCGCTATTTCCTTTTCCAAAAGCAGCACTTCCTTTTTTTAATTGGTGCTGGTCAATCTTTTTTAATGCATCAACAATAGTTCTGACACTATAATCCACATTTGCGATATCGTAATGCACCGCCCTATTTTGTTGTCGTGTCCCAATATTGATGATTGGAATCCCATAATAAGGGGCTTCGCGAATTCCTGCACTGCTGTTGCCAATGATGAACTCGCAGTTTTTCAATAAGCTCAAAAAATATTCAAAACGCAACGAGGGAAAAACACGAAACCGCGAATTACTTTTCAGCTTATTGTAGGCCTCAATAACACACTGACTGCCCAAATCATTGTTGGGATAAATCACCACGTAATTATGGGTGTCGTTCATCAATGCCTCGACAAAATCATCGGCATACTGCTGCATCTCTTTTACTTCGGTCGTGACGGGATGAAACATGACAATACCATAGGTCTCGAAGGGGATTTGGTAATAGTCCTTGACCACATCTAGGCTGGGTAATTCCTCCGAAAACATAATGTCAATATCAGGTGAACCAATGATAAAAATGGACGATTTTATTTCACCCATTTGTTTTAATCGGATGGCAGCTTCGGCATTGGAAACAAAATGAATGTGGCTGAGCTTACTAACGCTATGACGGATCAATTCATCTACGGTTCCAGAAACTTCACCACCTTCAATGTGGGCCACCAAAATATTGTTCAACGATCCCACAATGGCACCCGCCAAGGTTTCCACTCTATCGCCATGCACCACAATCAAATCAGGATTAATGGTCTTTACATAACTGGACAATCCCTCTATGGTTTTGGCCAAAGTCAAATCCATAGTAGTTTCGTGGGTGTGGTTTTCAAAAGTATGCACGTTTTTAAAATTACATCTTTCAATTTCAATCAATGTGTAGCCATATTCTTTTTGCAGGTGCATCCCCGTCACGAACACAAAAACCTCAAAGCCTTGTTGCTTTTCAAGGATTTGAATCAATGATTTTATTTTGCCGAAATCGGCTCGTGTTCCAGTAAGGAATAAGATTTTTTTCATCTATATTTTTTTTATCAACCAACTCTTTCAGGGTTAAAAATTCAATTACAATCCTCCCACCCCAACTGCTCATCATTTTCTATATTTCTAGTCGCTTCTTTACCCAAAACATCATTA
>CAMDGJ010000234.1 GCA_945897545.1 Flavobacterium psychrophilum | reverse complement strand
TGAAGAAATCGAAGATCCTTTTGGTGGTGATGCTAATGATTTGCCAACCAAAAAAATAGCTGAAAATATAAAAAAACACGTGGAGGAATTGATTTAATTTTTCTACTATAATATTATTTTAATTATTCTATTCGTGCACTTATATATTTCAGGAAGTAAAATCAATTCAAAAAACAAATGAATTGTTTCTTACTCCAAACAGCAATCCTTATATTTGCACTGGAGACAATATGTCGAAGTGACAAAGCAATCCCATTAAAATTCTCAAATGAAAATATCGTACAACTGGTTAAAACAATTCATAAAAATAGACTGGAAATCCGAAGAAACCGCCGCTTTATTGACAGATTTAGGTCTTGAAGTAGAAATGGTCTACAACTACCAATCAATAAAAGGTGGGTTAGAAGGTATTGTTATAGGGCATGTTCTTACTTGTGTACAGCATCCTGATGCAGACAGGTTAAAAGTTACAACAGTTGATCTAGGTGACGGCATTAATGTTCAAATTGTTTGCGGTGCTACTAATGTTGCTGCTGGTCAAAAAGTACCTGTTGCCACCATTGGAACCACATTATACGATAAAGAAGGTGTAGCTTTTCAAATAAAAAAAGGAAAAATTAGAGGTCAGGAAAGTCACGGAATGATTTGTGCCGAAGACGAACTGGGCCTTGGCGAAAGCCACGATGGAATTATGATACTTGATAATTCTATCACAGCTGGAACGACTGCTGCAAATGTTTTTAACGTTGAAAATGACGAAATTTTCGAAATTGGATTAACGCCAAATCGTGCCGACGCAATGAGTCATCTTGGAACAGCACGTGATTTAAGAGCTGGTTTATTGCAAAGCGGTGTTAACGTAGAATTAATCACACCATCGGTAAGCAATTTTAGAGTCGATAAAAGAATTTTAAAGATTGATGTAGATGTACAAGCGCCACTTTTTGCTCCTAGATATTGTGGTGTTACTATCTCTGGAATTACGATAAAACCCTCTCCTGCCTGGTTACAAAACCGATTAAAAGCCATTGGAATCAATCCAAAAAATAATGTAGTAGATGTTACTAATTATGTTCTACACGAATTAGGGCAACCGCTTCACGCATTTGATGCTGCAAAAATTAATGGGAAAATTATTGTAAAAACACTTCCCTCAGGAACTAAATTCACAACACTTGATGATGTGGAGAGAACTTTGCATGAGGAAGATTTGATGATTTGTGACGAAAACGGCCCAATGTGTATTGCAGGAGTTTTTGGTGGAAAGAATTCGGGAGTTTCAGAAACTACAACTTCTATTTTCTTAGAAAGTGCTTATTTCAATCCGGTAAGTATTCGGAAAAGCGCCAAAAGACATCAATTAAATACTGATGCTTCCTTTAGATTCGAAAGAGGAATTGATCCAAACATTACAGGATATGCTCTAAAACGCGCAGCTTTGTTGATTAAAGAAGTGTCAGGTGGCGAAATCACTTCGGATATTATTGATATTTATCCTAAGAAAATTGAAGATTTTCCTGTGGTTTTGAATTTTGCTAATGTGAAGAAAATTATTGGTCAAGAATTGCCGAACGAACTCATTAAAAATATATTGGTTTCATTAGAAATCAAAGTAAACAGTGTTTCTGATGCTGGACTAGGTTTGACAATTCCTGCTTATAGAGTTGATGTACAAAGAGAAATTGACGTTATCGAGGAAATTCTCCGAGTGTATGGATACAACAATATCAAATTTTCTGATAAGCTTAATGCAACAGTTTCTAATGCACCACGAACCGAAGATTATAAAGTACAAAACGTCATTGCAACGCAACTGAATTCGCAAGGATTTAATGAAATGATGGCCAATTCACTGACAACGTCAACCTACGTTGAATTATCTGATATGCTAAAGGAGGAACACAATGTATTGATGTTGAATCCATTGAGTAATGATTTGGTAGCAATGCGACAATCATTATTATTTTCTGGTTTAGAAGCGATTTCTTATAATATCAACCGTAGAAATGCTGACTTGAAATTTTTCGAATTTGGAAAAAGCTACCATAAATTTCCGTCAGGTTATGAAGAACACAAACATTTGACACTATTCATCACAGGAAACAGAAATCAAGAAAGCTGGACAAATGCACAACAACCATCAGATTTCTTTTTATTCAAAGGTTATGTACATAGCGTGCTTTCCAGATTAGGAATTCAAAAAACGCAAAATTTACCTATGACTTCGGATGTTTTCTCGGAGGGCATCGCAATCGGTTTAGGCAATGATATTCTTGTAGAATATGGGGTAGTGAAAAAATCAATAGTAAAACATTTTGACATCAAACAAGAAGTTTTGTTTGCCGATTTTAATTGGGACTTACTATTAAAATTGCTTTCCAATAAAATAAAATTAACCGAAATCCCTAAATATCAAGAAGTTCGCAGAGATTTGTCCTTATTGTTAGATGAAAACATATCTTTTGACTCCATCTACAATCTTGCCAGACAAACCGAAAAATCATTATTAAAAGACATTAATTTATTTGATGTTTACCAAGGAAAAAATCTTCCGGAAGGCAAGAAATCGTATGCGGTTAGTTTTACGATTCAAGACAACACGAAAACCTTGACTGATGTTCAAATTGACAAAGTTATGATCAAATTGCAAAAGAATTTCGAAACGGAATTGGGTGCAAGTTTGAGGTAGTATCAATTTTTAATACCTGACAACTTACATAATAAATGCTCAAAGAAATTTGGGCCTTTTTTTTGTATAGCCACTTGAGATTAATTTGAAGTCTGCTTTTTAGGAAGAAAAAAAACACCCAAACAAGATCGATCTAGAGCTGAATAAATCAATTTATTTTTCTTATAAAATATTTAACAATAGTTTAAAGCGTAAAATACCATAAAATAAAGCTCGAAATTTTTATTGAAATACTTTAATGTATATCTTTAGGAGAATAAAAATAGATTTCGTTTTAACTAATATCGAATTAAAATGCTAGTAAATACTACCAATTTAGAAGTTGCTTTGCGATTAGAAAGAAAAAAGAGCAAATCTGAAAATACAATTTTAGATGATGTAAAAGATTTTTTATTGGAAAACGAGCAAGAACGCAATCTAGTAAAAAACCAACTAAAATCAGAAAGTTCAACAAAATCTAATCAATTCGAATTCGATTTACTTGAAACAGATGAAATATTCCACATATCAACAATAAAAAATGTGTGTATAGATTATCGTTTGCGTTTTTTGGAAAGCCATTTTTTTAAAAATACTATTCCAGAAGAAGCCATTTCAAAGATTACTAATTTAGAAAAAAGCCATAACACAAAACTTAATGGTTTTATGATTGTTGCGCCTAGCAAAGCTTTTAATTTAGTGAGTTATGATGATCCATTATTATTTGCACCAATTGGGAATAACTATTATTATTTGATTCACAAATGGGGAAACGATATGACACCTTTTAGGAAAATAATGGTGAGACCAGTAAGAAATTTATATACTTTTTTCATTGCCAGTATTGTTATAAGTGCGTTATTTACTCTTGCGGTTCCAAGCAATAACTTAAGTAAATCAGTGCCATTGGCTCCAGTTATTATCTTTCTATTTACTTTTAAATCTATTGTTGCTGTTTTTTTATACTACTTCTTTTTGGTAGGCAAAAATTTCAATGAGGAAATTTGGAACCGAAAATATTATAATAATTAACAAAAAAAAAAGTCCCGATTGCTCGGGAATTTCTATAGTCAAAATCAAGAAATTATATTATTTCTTTCCCTCGTTTTTTTCCATTTTGGCTTTCAAACCAGCAAGGATGTCATTTGCATCACCAAGAGTCGAAGCTGTAGCATTTGTATTTGATGCAACTGCTTCTTGAACCGCTTTAACCGCTTTTTCTTCTTCTTCACGGAAGATAGCAGTATGAGATGCCACTACTCTTTTGAATTCTTTGTTGAATTCGATTACTTTGAATTCAGCAGTTTCGCCTTTTTTCAATTTCTTACCGTCTTCTTTTTCAAGATGACGAGTTGGAATGAAAGCAACGATATCTTCTCCAAATTCTACAGTAGCTCCTTTGTCAACAATCTCGGCAATTTCACCAGAGTGGATAGTTCCCACTGCGAAAGAAGCTTCGTATTGATCCCAAGGATTAGCCGTAGTTTGTTTGTGACCTAAAGATAATTTACGTCCGTCAACATCTAATTCTAATACAACTACATCTAGTTTCTCACCAACATTTACAAATTCAGATGGATGTTTGATTTTCTTAGTCCAAGAAAGATCAGAAATATAAATCAATCCATCAATTCCTTCTTCTAATTCTACGAAAATTCCAAAGTTTGTAAAGTTTCTAACGATTCCTGTATGTTTAGAACCTACTGGATATTTAGCAGTGATATCTGTCCAAGGATCTTGAGACAATTGTTTGATACCCATTGACATTTTACGATCGTCTCTGTCTAAAGTTAAGATTTGAGCTTCAACAACATCA
>CAMDGJ010000233.1 GCA_945897545.1 Flavobacterium psychrophilum | reverse complement strand
TGTGGCATATATGTCCAAGCGGGATTATAATCGTGCTATACAAATCCTCCTTCCTTTGACATTGAAAAAAGAAGTCATTAATATTCCCATACTATTTTCAAAAGTGATTAATAATTTAGGTTATTCGTACTTCAAAGTAGGTAATCCTATAGGAATTGACTATTTAAATGAAGCCTTAAAAATAAAAAAAGGAATAAAGGGTGATTGTGGAATAGCATCAAGCTATCTGAATCTTTCTAATTATTATAAAGAAAGTAATTCGAAGCTATCCAATGAATATGCTCAATTAGCATATGAAAAGGGAACAAAAGCTAATAATATTGATGATCGATTAGATGCGTTAGCATTACTAATTAAGACCAGCACGGGAAACCAACCGAAACTCTATTCCGAAAAATACATCCTACTCAACGACAGTATCAACAAAGTCAGGCAAACTGCCCAAAATCAATTTGCCAAAATAAAATACGATTCCAAGAAAGAAAAAGAGGAAAATTTGTTGTTGAAAAACCAAAAAGCCGAAAATTTACTTGAAATAGAAATCCAAAAAAACCATAATCTATTCTTATATTTTATAATTTTAGTAAGTATACTATCAACCACTTTTTTATATTATTTTTTAAAAACACTTTCTAAAAAAGAAAAAATTCAAACCTCTTACGATACAGAAACCCGAATTGCCAAAAAACTGCACGACGAACTGGCCAACGATGTTTATCGCACTATGGCTTTTGCTGAAACACAAGATTTATCTTCCCTCCCAAACAAAGAGATTTTACTCAATAGTTTAGACACGATCTACTCCAGAACCCGCAATATTTCAAAAGAAAACAGCAACATAGCTACCGGAACAGAATTCGTTGTTGGTCTGAAGGAGATGATTTCTGGGTTCAATACCGCTGCCGTTACTATTTTGGTTAATGGATTGGATACTCTCAATTGGAACGACTTAGAACCCCATAAGAAAATTATCATCTATCGAGTTATCCAAGAGCTATTGGTAAATATGAAAAAACACAGTCAATGCAGTTTAGTTGTAATAACTTTCAAAATAATTGAAAATAAATTACAAATAGATTACAGTGATAACGGGCTTGGAGCAGCCTTAGACAAAATAAATTCAAGAAATGGACTCCAAAATGTGGAAAACCGTATTCTAGCTATTAAAGGAACTATTACTTTTGATACTAAACCTGATAAAGGATTCAAAACAAGTTTTACAATTCCTAAATAACTAACCAATATGTTCAAAAAAGTATTAGTAGCAGAAGATTTTGACAGTATTAGTATTACAGTGGGACAAGCGCTTACAGAACTTGATGTTCCCGAAATTCATCACGCTAAATACTGTGATGAAGCTATTATGAAGATAAAAAAAGCAATTTTAGACAATATGCCTTATGATTTGCTGATAACTGATTTATCATTCAAAACGGATCATCGCGATAGTATATTGACCTCTGGAGATGAATTGATCGTTTCCGTAAAAAAAACACAGCCTGATATCAAAACGATAGTTTTTTCTATTGAAGATAAATCCTTCAGGATCAAATCACTGTTTAATGACTTAGGCATCAACGCTTTTGTGTCAAAGGGAAGAAACAGTATTCCCGAACTCAAAAAAGCCATTCAAGGTGTTTTTGACAATCACCCCAAAATCCTTTCTCAAGAATTGTCACACGTATTAAGAGACAACTCTTTAATAGAAATTGAGCCGTATGATATTTCGCTTCTAAAGTCATTGTCCAAAGGATTGATCCTAGATGAAATCGCCTTAGATTTCAAAAACACAGGAATAATTCCCAATGGCATTAGCAGCATCGAGAAGCGAATTAACAAGCTCAAATTATTCTTCAAGGCCAATAATAATGTGCATCTCATTGCCATTGCCAAAGATTTAGGTTTGGTGTAAATTCCTGATCAATTATTTTTTTAATTATTTTTCAACTTTACGGTTTCCCGTAAGGAACCTAGTTTTATTGGGTTTAAGTTTGAAAAAAATTAGAACAAATACAACTATGAATCGATACCAAGTCTATGCACCCAACATAGTATCAGTAGGATACGATGAAGTAAACGAAATACTCGAAATAGAGTTTAAACTTCAAGCAATTCACCAGTATTTCGGTGTTTCTTTAAAAGAATATGTAGCACTAATGAAAGCTACAAAAATTGAAGCTCATTATTTTGAATATGTGTATTGTCGCTATTATTTTAATGTGTTTTAATTTTTTTTATCCTCTTTACGGCTCCCCGAAAGGATTATATTTTCATTGCGTTTAAGTTTGGTGCGAATTTAAAAATCAAATTCACTTTCAGAAAAAACAAGTTATGGAGAAAGACGAACATACAATTAACCCGAAACCATTAGAAAATGTCAGCATTAGCGACCCTTTAAAAAATAATTGGGACAAATGTCTTTATGAATACAACAACTATTCAAAAGAGTACATTAAGCATTATAAAAAAGCACTAAATGGCAACTTCTTTTCTATGTTAAGATATCCGAATATGAAGGCAAAATCAGAAGATCTACTACAACAACTTATTGATGCCCAGACTAACTCCCTCCTGACCAAAAAACAAATAAAAGAATTACAAAAATTAAAAAACAAACGGCAAATCTCCATCTTGCCTTAATGTAAATCCTAAAAATAAAAATACTTAACCTAACTACATTATTAATTCTTTGCTGCTTTGTATCTTCTTGTAGCTCAAAAACAGAAAAAAAGCAACACACATTAATCAACAACACTATCAAAAATTACAAATTTGATGCTGATGGAATACGAGATAGAAATGCGAAAGACGCCAAGAAAAAACCAAACCTCACAATTCAAGAGTAAAAAGTAGGCGTTAAAAAAAATTACACCAAATGAGGTTTCCCCTAAGGAAGTGATTTGTTTTTGTGAATAGGCTGTTGTCTCATAAGACTCTTAAGTTCCAATTCACTCTCTATTACAGTTATTTTTTTGAATTTGCCATAAGTAAATATACAAAATAGAATTATATATTAGTCTAAAATGTGTATAGCCTGAAATAATTCAGGCTATTTTATAAGTCCAAATGGCATAAAATACTCAATATCAACACTTAATTGAATAATTTCCAAGCATCAGTGTTTGATATAGCGGGACAATTAATTTTAGACAAATTGATGTTTCTGCCTTGGCAACAAGGTATGTATATTTTCAAATTACAAGATCTGAATTCAAAGACAACTATAACGGAAAAGTTTATCAAAGCATAGAAAAACAGTACTCCTAAGGGTTTTGCAATAGTGGGGCGAAACTGCAAAGTTCAGCGATAGTTTTTCGGTTTAACTTTTGTGCAAAATTGAAGATTTGTGCTCCGAAATCACCAACTTCTTAAACCCGCAAAACACTATAGGTGATTTAAATGGATATTGTTAATAAAAAATAACCAATATGCTTAAAATCAGTTGATTAAATTTTTACATTTGATATTTATAAAATTATATTTTAATAATTTAAACCATTTATTATTTAAAATTCTGTAAATTTTTTCCGCTTTATTTTCGCAATATTTTTTTGCTTACTATTCCAAAACTCGTTTTCGCAAGAATGCGTTTATGCTTGAAAATCAAATTCAAAAGGAAGTGTAATATGTAGCAATGGATATGAAAACATTTGTAATAACTGTGAGAGGTAATTTATTGGAAATTAGCGTGGTACGTTAGTAACAAAAATTGAATTTTCCGACAACGTAAAATCTAAATTTAACACTGATATAAAAAGTCAGCAATTTCATAGTCCATTTTTATCGCTTTGTGCACTATTATTTTCGACCGGAATTGCAAACAGGTTGGAATTAGAAATAATTGTGTTGTTTGTAAAAGAGTTGTGATAAATTGAGGTTCAACAGGGATTAGAAAACAGGATATTGGAGCATTTGGAAATATTGTAATAAATGCTTTTATCCAGTTACGGTCAAATAATTGCGGAAGAGCATTGAAATTAACAATCACTAAACCATATATAATATATCAGCTACTAAAAGGCATTTGGGCAATTGGTTTAATGGGAAAATGGTTTTGTATTTGGTATGATTTAGTAAATGCGAATAATGGGCTTAATTTAATCCTAAAACCGATGTACTAGCAGCACGTCATATGATATGTTAAGAAAACACTAAACAAACAAGCTATGAAATTAAAAACCAAAAAGTACTTCAAAACAAATCCACCATTCACTTGAACTTAGTGCAATTTATATAAGTAATGTTCAAAATGGTAAAATCCGAAAAACCAAAAAAAAAGTAGGAATCATTTAAAATAAAATATTATGCCAAATTTAGTAGCAGAATTAAATAGTTTAGACTTTAGTGTCTATATCGGTGGACCATTACAAGCTGCAGTTCAAGCACAGCACGCCGCATCAATGTCGCAAGTCAGTTTTATACAAGCAGTAGGTTTTGAAGAAGACTCTGCGTCAACAACAACACCAAAAGCTCAAAAGTTACGATATGTAGATTTCGCTTATGCGAAATCTGTTGCTAATCAAGACTTTGGAAAAACGCTTGCTCA
>CAMDGJ010000232.1 GCA_945897545.1 Flavobacterium psychrophilum | reverse complement strand
ATTTGATTTGTTATCTATTTTTTGTATTTCGATGTCCTAACTTCGTTGTTAGATTTATCTTTATAAAAAATTATGTATTGATTGTCTTTCGTTAAATTTTTTAGTGGTTTAATTCTTAAATCCTTCCATCTAATATCATAATTACCATCAGGAAAGTCAGGATAATAAAATAAATTTTTTTTACTATTTGGTTCTGTAATGCTAAAATGGATTCTATTTTTTTCATTAATAGTCATTATTTTAGGCTGTGCTTCCATAGCACCTCTTTTAAATTTTTTTATCATTTCAATTGACTCATCTTTACTGTTATTGTTATTTATGTCAATTACAACATTTTCTGTAAATTTTTCAATTAAATCCCTAACAGTAATTTCTTCTGACTTTTCTTTAAAAATAGATTCCCATTTTTCAGAAATTTCTTTTAAATATTCAAACATTGTTTTAATTAGTTTGTTTTTGGGACCTCTTTCCATAATTTCGCTAGATTGTTTAATTTGTTCTAAGTTATTTCCATAAGCATTAAAAAAAGATTTGAATGCATCAATTGTGTTTTTTAATTCAGAATTCTGATAATGTAACACTGTAAAATAATTATTAATTTGTTGAATTAATGAATTTTCAATACCATGCCAATATAAATATTTTACATCATCATGAACTTCATTGTTACTTATAGTTCTTATCGATTCATAAGGCATAATTAAAATATTTTTAACTATATAATCTTCATATATATTCTTTAATATTCTTGATTGTTCATTGACTTGATTCTGTTGAAAAGCGTTGATACTTATTTTATTTTCAATATTTATTATTAAGTTTTCTTTTTCATTTCTGAGAAATATAGTTATATCACAATCCTTTCTTATGTTATTAAAAGAAATTATTTGTTCAATTTTAATATCTTTTTCAATATCTATTTCAATGTAATTTTCAAGTTCAATACCCAAATTAAACTTTAAAAAATATTTAATCAAAGAATTTCCTTTATTTGACTCATAGGTTTTAATAAACAAATAATATAATACCGAAGTAATATGCGGTTCCTTTAAAGAAGCATCTCCTTCATTCAAAGCGTCAAACAAATTCATTATTTTTCTTTTTTAAATTTTATTATAATACAAATATATTAAAACTCCATAACTTAAACTAATCTAACTTTGTCATTTCGTGACTAACTTATATTTTACTTTTGTACTTTAAATCAATTATTTATGCAAAATAAAATCTTATTTGAAGAGCGAATAGCAGTTAATAATTCTAGTCATATTTGCTCGGAAATAATAAAAAATTTCAGAATAGAGCAGGATATTAAAATTGATGATTTTGCTTTTGCCCATGTGGTTTACGGCATTAAAGATAAACCTGTTTTGTTTAATATACACTTCAGTAATAAAGCTGAATTTTCACCCAAAAATAAATTTAACATTCACTTACAAAATCTGAATCAGAAATCATTTTCTGAGTTGTTATATTTGGTTACCTATTATGTTTTTTTCAAAGAAGATGAGGCTAATTTATCCTTAAGTAAAAACAACAAGAGTACTGGTGCAGTAGTTTCCTACTTAGAAAATACCAATGGTAAATTGTTGTACCATTACCAAGTGGAACAATTGTACAGTTCTATTACCAATTCTAATGTAGAAGAGGCAATCGCTTTCAGAAAAGCCATTAATCTGAAACGACCAAGTGCCTTTGAAAAAGCAAAATATTTACTATTTCCTTCAGGAGAAACTTTGTTTGATGTTCTCTCACAATATAGGTTTCGAGATTTTACTTTATATCCTAAAATAAAAGAAGCGATTGCATTGTATAACTATTTGAATCAATAACTATGATAACTATTGAAGAAGCAAGACCCGAACATGTTGAAGCCATTGTTTCCCATTGGGAAGCTTTGATGGAAATCCATAAAAAATTAGACGCTGAATTTTTTGATTCTACTGATATATTTATCGAAGAATACGCTAGTGGTGTCAGAGGAACCATAAGTAGTTCATCGGATGATAGGAAGGTATTTGTAGCCCTTGCCAATGAAACAGTTGTTGGATATGTTACAGTTGAAATCATGCATTTTTCAATGTTGTATTATAATTTTGACTCCTTATGTGTTATTGGAGATATAATGATTGATGAAAAATTTCATAATCAAGGAATTGGAGAACGATTCATTCAAGAAGCCAGTAAGGTAGCCAAAAAGCAAAATGTAAATAAGATTATGCTCAATGTGTTTTCTAAAAATGAGAAAGGCTATGCCTCTTTCAAACATTTAGGATTCCAAGATACTTTTAACAAAATGACGTTGAAAATAGAATAACTGAAACTAACTTCGCCATAATTTGACTAATCAACTTATTAATTTTGAATTCTAATCTAAAATCAATCACTTATGAAAAAGTATTTAATTTATGTATTCTGTTTATTAGTCAACGTTGCCTTTGCCCAAGATAAATCAATAAAGACCTATGATTTAAATGGTGTTAAGTTTTCCGTTAATAAAGATTATTGGCTAAAAATCGATTGTGTTAAGTCGATGCCAAGTAATCAATTTATGATTATTGAAATGCGAAAATTAGATTACCCTTATAATGACCATATCGAATTTTCATCAATATTCTACACCCGTGCATTTCAAAGTAATGATTTGATAAAATCTGGTCATCAGATTAATAAAGGCAGCTATTTGTTTAGGGTTATTTTAGCTGTAAAAAATGAAGATGGTGGAAGTGAGCTATACAAAGTTTTAAAATTAGATGAGCGATTGGTAGCTTTATAATTATTTTGAAAATGTCAATTTACAATAATAAATTTACTTCAATTAACCTTTAAATCAATCTACTATGGTATCAAATTATGCTGTTGCTGTTTCTAATGTTGTTTGTATTGATTTGTTAAATTCTTCATGGGAAGAAATTCAAAACTATTTTATAATATCTAATGCACCGAGAGGTGTTAAAATCTATTTAAAAAATAATTATAAGGCGTTGCACAATGATTTGTCAAATGATGAATATCCTCATCTAGTATATATAGAGGACAATTTTATTATTGGAACTAGAAGGCATAAACAAAATTATAGTTCTTTTCAATTGGGCGGTCTTGAAATACTTTCTCAAAATAGAAAGGCTAAAGCTATTAATAAAACTTTTTTTGATATAGTAGAACTTTCATTAGTTGAGATGAATTGTATAGAACTTCCTTCCTTGTTGTTAAATTGTTTTAATATTGCTTTTAAAAAACAAAAAGATATAAATCGATATGATGCAAAAATCTTCAATGCCCACATTCAGGTTTCTGATTTATTAGCCATTTCGTTAGAACAGATAATAAAGAGGTTTAATGTCGAAATTCATTTCTTTGAAAACGTAGATGCCTCAAAATTAATTTTAAAAGAGGTATATTACAAAGACCACTTACCTTTGATATTTCTATTTAAAGATGTCGATGATTTTGAATTCATGGGTTGGAATACGGAATACCTTATTGCTTTGCAAAATAGTAAAACAAATAAAGAACTGTCAATTGATACAGGTGCTACCGTAGATAAAATATTAGATAAAATCAATAAAGTTGGACTAATCAACATAGATGAAGAAGAAATGACATTTTTAAACTATTATTCAAAATCATTATGAAAGTACTATCAAAATCTCGTTTCAAGTTAGGACTAGAATGTCCAAACAAGTTGTTTTTTACTGGTGATAAAAACTATAACAACAAAAAGATGGATGATTCTTTCTTGCAGGCTCTAGCAAAAGGTGGGTTTCAAGTGGAAGAGTTAGCTCGCTTGCATTATCCAAATGGGATTTTCATTAATACGGAAAATTACGAATATGAAAAAGCATTTCAGTTAACTCAGGAAGCATTATCATTAGAGAATGTTGTGATTTATGAAGCCGCTTTTTTAGTGGATAATTTTTTTATTAGAACCGATATTTTAGTAAAAGAAGGAAATCACATTCGGTTAATTGAAGTGAAAGCAAAATCATTTAACCCTAATGAAGAAAATATTTTCGTTGGAAGCCGTGGTGGATTAGTAAGTAGTTGGAAACCCTATTTGTTTGACTTGGCTTTTCAAAAGCATGTTGCCACATTGACTTATCCCAACTTTCATTTTGAAGCCTATTTCATGATGGCAGATAAATCGAAAAAAGCTACTATTGATGGATTAAATCAACTATTTAGAATTCCAGCCAACGGAAATCCTAGAACAGATATAATTAAAAAAGTAAGTAGTATTGAGGAAATTGGCGAATCGGTTTTATCTGAAATTAACGTGGATGCTATTGTTAATGCTATTATAAGTGACCAATATAAATACCATGATAATCTTGGATTTCACGAATCATTAAAACTGTTTAAGGATTCCTATTTAGATTTGTATTATATTAATTGGGAAACAAAATTCAGTATTTGTAAAAAATGTGAATTCAAAGCAAGTATTGAAGAGAAACAGGAAGGAAAGTTGTCTGGATTTGAATATTGTTTTAAAAAGCAACACAATTGGTCTGATGATTATTTCCTAAAGGCTAACGCTATGGAAGTTTGGAATTTTAGAGGCAAAGATTTGATC
>CAMDGJ010000231.1 GCA_945897545.1 Flavobacterium psychrophilum | reverse complement strand
TCGCTTTAAAATAAGTTGAAGTGAGTAAGTTCGTTGCTGTATAAGTGTCTGAAGTAGCTAAAGAAATAGCTACAAACGTACCTGGAAAACCACCAGCATCCGGAGCTTTTTGCCATTGAATAGTTCCTTCATAACCAATCAAAGTCAATACTGTAGTGTTCGATGTTTTACATACTGAAACATCCCCTCCGTCGATATAACCCTCAAATGGAACAGGATCAACTACAACCTGAACCGCAAGACTGTATTTGGGATCACAAACACCACTGGTATTCATTACTCTAAACCAAGTTGTTTGTTGTAAATCAGTGGCAGTATAAACTTCTGCCGTTTCCCCATATAGATCCATAAAATCATCTGCTGTTGCCGAAGTAGTCGAAGATTGCCATTGGATAGTTCCAACAGAACCTGCGCCATAAGTAAGTGTTTTGCTGCCTCCAGCACAAACAGCAGATGCCCCTGTTATTGTTTTAGTAACCGGAGCGGGATCAACAGACAATATTGCTTCATTAGAATTTAAAACGGTCGTGCCAGAAGTTACAATTATTTTGTAAGATGTTCCTTTGACTGGCAAAGTAGCTGATCTCGTTATCGTTAAAGTTGCTGTATTAAAATCGGAATAAACAGTTCCCGCGCTTGAAGCATCGATTTTTACCCAAGAAGAAGTCGATGCTTTAAAATACCAAACATAAGTGGGCGATACCGCAGTCGTACGCACAGTAATACTTGCCTTTGATCCAGTAGTAAAACAAATAGAAGTATTAGGGATAGTTGGCTGTTGAGAATAAGCAGCAACGGAAGAAAAAAGAAAAATATACAATACTAATTTAAACACTTTCATAACTAAATTCTTTCATAATAATTATTTGCTAATATACTATCTTTTTTAAATTAGGCAGACTAAGTTGAATTTTTTTTTATTCCCTGTAAAAAACAAGATAAATAAAACAGTCTAAAAAAGGGAAATCTGAGAAAAATGCCCAAAAAGAGTAATGCCAAGGGACATAAAAGTGTATTCTAACTAGCTTAAAAATAAAAAAACGCAGATACTAGGATCCGTCATAACACTAAATTAGACTTTGTTTCAAGAATCATTAGTTGCTATCCGTATGAGTAAATCCGAAGATTTGAACCCAAAACGTATTAAAATAAACCGCCTAACAAGTATTTGCGAAATAAAATAAATAAAACCATTCTTGAAAATATATTGGAACTACAACTTGAATACTAAAGTTCTCGAACCTATTCCCAAAAATGGCGCTAGCACTATTCCGATAGTTATTGAGACTGATATACCCAAGCCAACTTAAGTCTGGATATAGATTGTACAATTTTTTTCAATTGGCATTTATAAATAGTACTTTTGCAAACTATTGATATAAATATGGGCTTTTTAGAAGAAATACAGCGAAGAAGAACTTTTGGGATTATTTCGCATCCCGATGCCGGTAAAACAACTTTGACTGAAAAGCTACTTCTTTTTGGAGGTGCTATCCAGGAAGCAGGTGCGGTAAAAAACAACAAGATAAAGAAAGGCGCCACGAGTGACTTTATGGAAATTGAACGCCAGAGAGGGATTTCGGTTTCGACCTCAGTCTTGGCATTTAATTATCAGGACAAAAAAATAAATATTCTCGATACACCGGGACACAAAGATTTTGCCGAGGATACTTTTAGAACTTTAACAGCGGTAGACAGCGTAATTGTAGTGATTGATGTTGCCAAAGGGGTCGAAGAACAAACCGAGAAATTAGTAGCCGTTTGTAGACTACGAAAAATTCCCATAATCGTTTTTATCAACAAATTAGACCGTGAAGGAAAAGATGCTTTTGACCTAATGGACGAAGTAGAGCAAAAACTGGGTCTAACGGTTACGCCTTTAAGTTTTCCAATCGGAATGGGGTATGATTTTCAAGGAATCTACAATTTATGGGAAGAAAACATTAATTTATTTAGTGGTGACAGCCGCAAAAACATTGAGGAAACCATCGCTTTTCAAGATGTTAAGAGCCCTGAACTAGAAAAAATTATAGGCGAAAAACCGGCTTATAAATTGAGGGAAGAACTAGAATTGATTGATGAAGTGTATCCGAAATTTGACCGTCAGGATTATTTAGACGGAAAATTACAGCCTGTATTTTTTGGATCGGCATTGAATAATTTTGGGGTTCGCGAACTCTTGGATTGTTTTGTTCAAATAGCACCATCGCCAAGAGCTAAGGATTCTGAAACGAGATTGGTTGATCCAAAAGAAGAAAAAATGTCTGGATTTGTATTTAAAATCCACGCCAATATGGATCCAAAACACAGAGACCGTTTGGCCTTTATAAAAATCGTTTCTGGAACTTTCGAAAGAAACAAACCGTATTATCACGTTCGCCAGAAAAAGAATTTAAAATTCTCGAGTCCGAATGCCTTTTTTGCAGAGAAAAAAGAAATCGTAGATATTTCCTTTCCTGGCGATATTGTGGGATTGCATGATACAGGAAACTTCAAGATTGGTGACACCCTGACCGAAGGCGAAATAATGAGTTTCAAAGGAATTCCGAGTTTCTCGCCAGAGCATTTCAGGTACATCAATAATGCTGACCCAATGAAAGCCAAACAACTCGACAAAGGAATTGACCAGCTAATGGACGAAGGTGTAGCACAGTTATTTACGCTGGAAATGAATAACAGAAAAATTATTGGAACTGTGGGAGCACTTCAATATGAAGTAATTCAATACCGATTGGAACACGAATATGGCGCTAAATGTACTTATGAAAACTTTCCGGTTCACAAAGCGTGTTGGGTACAACCTAATGATCCTAAAAGCGATGAATTCAAGGAATTTAGAAGAATCAAACAAAAATTTTTGGCTCACGATAAATATGGACAATTGGTTTTTCTAGCCGATTCAGATTTTACAATACAAATGACTCAAAGTAAATACCCGAACGTGAAGTTGTTTTTTACATCGGAGTTTGAATAAATCCTCACCCCAACTCGCTGCAAAGGAGCGGGAGCCGAAACTGGATTGAGAACATACTAGTAAAAAGTATTCTACACTTTAAAAAACAAAACCCAGTTTGCGGCTGCGAACTGGGTTTTTGATTCCTAAAAATTTTAGATTTTCTATCCTTGAATTTTATTGTTATAAATGGCTCTGAACTTCATAAAGACAAGGAGCAAACCTACTGCTGCTAGAACTCAAACTAATCATCGATAGGTGCTGCTGCTAGGTCTCCGCCTTCTATAAGATCACCATCAGAACTATCTCCAGGATTAGCAAATAGTATAATTGTAGAACACCGCAGTTATATAATATTTTAATACATTATTTTTCATTTTTTTTGATTTTAAGAATTGTGATTTCGTTAATTGAATCCCGTTAAGTATTTAATTTTCTACTTTTTTACTGATTACTTGTTTGTAATAAGTTACCTAATAACAAAGTTACTACCTAATCCTTAATGATTTGAAGTATTTTATATTTGCCTCCTTGAATTATAATAACTTTGTAAATCCCAGCTGAATACCTTGATCCTAATTCAACTGAATTGGACTGTACGTTTAATTGTTCTATTAATCGTCCTGTCATATCGTAAACATGTATGAGCTTTTCTCCTTTATCTGAAGATTCAATCTTGATGTTAAAGACCCCCGAAGATGGATTTGGATATGCTATCACATTAAATTCATCAGAAACACCTGATTTTGAGGCAGTTATTGCAATATTGAAATAATTAGATGCTGGATTAGGATAAACCTCGGTAGTACTGACGGCGAAAGCTGCTTTAGTTGTTGAAGCAACTCTAGCTCCTGGACAAGCAGTACTTGTTAATGTAATTGATTTAACAACACTAAAAACACCACAAGAGTTTGCAGCTTTAACTGTTAATTTGTTAGTACGTTTCAATGCAGAAACTAAGGCGAAATCAACTACAACCGAGTTTGTTGTTGCAGCACCAACAATTACAGCACCATCTGCAACTGTCCAAACGTAATTTGTAGCTCCAACAACAGCTGGAACACTAAATGTTTGATTAGTACATCTTTGAAACGTCGTTCCTCCAGTTGAGATACCAACAGCAGGCATCAAAGTTGTTAAAATAACTGTTCTGTTTAACACACTAGCACCCACTCCGTTTACTGAAGATATAACAATAGATTTAACACCAACAGCCGTTGTAGAAGCAAAACCTTCAGGATAAAGAACTGTGAATGTTAAATCTGAAGTAGCTAATACATTAGTATTGTTAGACATATTGCTCGCCGATTTCTCAACTGAACCAGCAGGAGCGGTAATTACATAACTATTTGCTAAAGCAGAAGCTGTCATTGTATAACTGTATGAAATACCCCCACATAAACCGGCTATTTGACCTGTTACTGTGGCTAATGCGGTAGGTACAGTTGCTGTAACTTTTAACAATTTAGCGGTAGATAAAGTTGAGGGCACTAGTGCCCTATTATTAGTTACAGAAACTCCAACAGCACTTACCCCTTTTACACCTATATACAAACTAGTTGTACCCGCGACAACATCTTCAAAATTAACCGTGATTACATTTGAAATGCCCGCAGAAATCCCTGGCGATGTTGTAGTAGCACCTGATAACAAGTTAACACCGGCAGGCAATTCCCATT
>CAMDGJ010000230.1 GCA_945897545.1 Flavobacterium psychrophilum | reverse complement strand
TGGGGGAATTACCAATTATAAATCAAGAAACATTAATGCGGATGCCTTTAATAAATACAAAATAAGCAATGAATTCTTTATAGTTTCTGGAGCCCAATTTCAATTCCATGAGATGTCAATTGAAAGTCAATACTCCAATATTGCTAATGAATTAGCCAAATTTAATTTTATTGATCCTTATTTAAATTGGGTATATACTTCTGATTTTGGTTTGAATGTAAATGCAGGAGGTAGACTTAATATTCATAGTAATTACGGGAATCATTTCGTTTATAATATCAATCCTTCTTATAATTTCAAAAACTTTCCTTTAAAAATAATAACTTCTTACAGCACGGCTTATATTACGCCAAGTTTGTATCAATTGCATGATGGTTATGCAGGTAATTTAGCTTTGCAAGCTGAAGAAAATGCAACCATTGAAGCGGGTTTTGAAGTTAAATTATTGAAAAATAAATTTAATTTGAGTTCTGTTGCTTTTTACAGAGAAGAAGAAAATGCGATAGAGTATTATTCTAATCCACTTACTTACGAAGCTTCTTATTTTAATGCGACAGCTAATTATAAAGCCAAAGGAATAGAAACTTCGATTGCACTAGCTGTTTCAGACCAATTTGATATAAAAGCCAATTATACTTTTAGTGAAATTGATTCTAAAGCGGTCAACAATACTTTTCCAGACATCAAAGCTAACTTGTATAATCCGAAGCATAAAGTAAATGTTAGCTTAGATTATCAAATCAATAAAAGAACATTTATTGGTATCGATTATCAGTATTTAGATAAAAGAGATGGTTTTTCAGGATACCCGCCAGTTGTAAATGTGTTAAGTGCTTACCAATTAGTAAATACATCCGCAAAATATGAATTAATTAAAAACAGAATGACGGTTTTTGCCGCAGTTTCAAATGTATTTAATGAAGATTTTGTAGAGGTTGTAGGCTATAATACCAGAGGACGTAATTTTAAATTGGGATTGTCTATTAATTTATAGTGATTTGGTTCAAAAAAAGGCACCGCCAATTACATAGCGGTGCCTTCTTGTTTATGATTTTTTCTATTCCAATGCTTTCAATAAACCTTCAGGCGCTTTTTCTAAATGCATTTGATTTCTTCCAGTAGCTGATTTAGTATCTTTAAAGAACTCAAATTCTAAAAATTTTATAGGTTGTTTTGTTTTTCCTGTTCCAGTAATTTTGGCAATCGCTAGATTCAATAAAGGATCTGTTGATGTTCCAAGCACTCCTAAATTGCTTAATGATTCTTTTAAAGAAAAGGTTGGCTCAAGCCCACTTTGATAATCACCAAAACCTGCTGCATTCACAATTTTTAAAACTATAGGTTGCATCGCATAACGGTGGTTTGGATTTCTTTTGTCTTTTCCAAAAGTTGGAGAATCATACAAAGTAACAGAACCTACGTTTTTCCCAGTTGTGACATCCCCAATCTGGACAACTGTTAAATATGGTTTCAACCCGTTTATTACTAGCTCACTTGCAGATGCAGAACTTTTAGAAGTCAAAATATAAATTTTGGTCATACCAACGCTGTTTATAACGGTAGTTTCAATTTTGTTAGTAAAGAAATTTTTCAATGATTCAGGATCATTGGCGGCAAAATAGGACTCGATTTTCGAATTCCATTGTTGTTTTGCGAATACTTGTCCAGTGTAACTTCCGGTTATCATACTTGCCAACCGGGTAGCAGTTTGCACAGAACCACCAGAATTATAACGTAAATCTAATACAAAATCAGTAATTCCTTGTGACTTGAGTGTTCCAAAAGCATTGTTTAAATCAGTATCATAATTGGCGTAGAAACCATTGTACATTAGATATCCAATTTTATGTGTACCAGAAATAATTACTTTGTTTAAAAAAATTGGATTTTCATCTAAAACGGTTTTCGTCAAGGCTACTGTTTTTCCGTTTGGTGTAAAAGCGCCTCCATTAATATCAGCTAAATTTAAAATATAGTCGTTGTTAGAACCAAACAATAAAGCTTGGTAATTGCTTGCCGTAAGTTGAGTTCCATTTACACCATAAAAAACATCACCACGCTTAATATTTTTAGTTGATGCATCTGAATTTGGAATAATATAACGTACCCAACCAATAATTTCATTAGAACCTGACGCTTTATAGCTTAAACCAAATTCTACTCCATTATTATTTGTTGTTCCTTGAAGTTGTCCTTCGAGCTCTAAATAATCATCTACCATCCAACTGAATTTGTCGATGCTTTTATCGACTCTCAACGCTTCAAATAAATTTTCTGGTTTTGGATAAATACCCAAAAAGGAATTCAATTCCGCTTGATTTTTAAATTTGGAATCCGCTAAATTGGGCACATCAGCTTGCCATAAATAATAAAGATTTAAACCTTTCCAAACAAAATTTTGAACTTCGTTTTGCATTGGTGTTGCCACATCATCTTCGTCTTGACAACTTTGAAAAGTAAATGCAACTAGAAGTAAAATTAACAAGGATTTGAAAATTGTTTTCATATTCGGTTTGGTTTATGTAGTGAGAATAATCGTTAAAAATAATATATCTATCTTTAAAATCAAAAGCTATTCCATTATATAATAAAAAGACAAATTTTTATGATTTTATGGTATTGGCAAGTGAATTGTAATTATTTTTGTAAAAATAAAATTTTTAAACTCAATTATATAACAGTAAATAATGAAAAAAATTATAATAGCATTTGTTTTTTCTATAGTTTCAATTGTTTGTTTTGCTCAGTCGGCATTCGATAAATACGACGGACAAGAGGGTGTAACCTCTATAACAGTCAACAAAAAAATGTTCCAAATGATGGCTAGTGTTAAGGTTGATGCCAACGATAAAGAAACCCAAAACTATTTAAAGTTGATAAAAAAGTTGGATAATCTCAAAGTCTTTACAACAACTAATTCAAAAATAGCAGCAGATATGAAATCAACCGCTGAGACTTACAAAAAAACTGCTGGTTTAGAAGAGTTGGTGAGAGTAAATGAAGGCAGTGGAAACATCAAAGTATGGGTAAAATCTGGATCGACAAGCAATCAAATCAAAGAGCTTTTGATGGTTGGCAAAGAAGTCAATAATGCAAATGAAATGGTATTAATGTCACTGACTGGTGATTTTACTATGGATGATGTTTCAATACTCATTGATAAAATGAAAATTCCTGGTGGAGCAGATTTAAAAAAAGCCACAAAAAAATAGTGGTTAGCGTTTCTTTTTGAACTAACTACTATTTAGGCGTAATTTTATTGTTCAGTAGGTTTTAGGATTTATCCTGATTGACTTCGTCCTTCCCACAAAGCTCCGCTTTGAAAAAAGAAATACCAAATAAATAACTTCAAGCAAGCTTGATTATTTATTTGGTATTTCTTTTTATTCGTGACCACGGCGGGATTTGAACCCGCACGCCCTTGCGAGCACCAGCCCCTCAAGCTGGCAAGTCTACCGTTTCTCCACGTGGCCTATAAACCAAAAAAGTCATCCGCCGCGGCGGACAACTTTTAGTGACCCGACTGGGGCTCGAACCCAGGACCCCATCATTAAAAGTGATGTGCTCTACCAACTGAGCTATCGAGTCATTTTCTTTTCTTGAATGCGGGTGCAAATATAAGGTCTTATTTTTAATTTTTCAAAGCTATTTTATTATAAATTTGTCTTTTTTAAACAAAAGCACTTAATGCCTTAGTAAATAAGGTTTTATTCATATGAAAAAAATTATTTTATTAGGCTATATGGGCTGTGGCAAGTCAACAATTGCCAATACACTATCGAAAATTACAAATGTTCCGTATGTAGATTTGGACAAAAACATCGAGGAGCGAACAAATTTATCCATAAATGAAATTTTTGAACAAAGAGGGGAAATCTATTTTAGAAAGCTCGAGCATGAGATTTTTGTTGAACTAGTAAATTCTCCGGAAAACATGATAATAGGATTAGGCGGCGGCACGCCCTGCTATGCAAATAATCACGAATTATTGAAAGGTAATAACGTATTTTCTATTTATTTGAAAGCCTCCATTGAAACATTGTTTGACAGACTCGTAAACAATAAAAGCGACCGCCCACTATTGGCGAATAAAACTGATGAAGAATTGAAAGAATTTATTGCCCAACATCTTTTTGAAAGAAGCTTTTATTACAATCAAGCAAAATATAAAGTGAGCATCGATGGCAAAACCAAAGACGAAACGACACAAGATATTATTTCCATTCTAGCTTAAATACGCATAGCTATCGCCGTTTTCATCAAAAACAACTTCCACACGTTCTAATGATGAAGTAGAAAGAGAAATCCCCTTAAAATCAGCTTTTACAGGGTATTTTTTGTGGTTTCTATCTACTAGAATTGCTGTCTTAAATTTCTTTAATGGCACATCGAGAAAATGTCTTACAGCATAGATTAAAGTTGTTCCAGAATTCAAGACATCATCTACTAGAACTAATCCTTTATTAGTATATTCTTCTTTTGTTAATGAAGTTTTTACTAATGATTCTAGGTTTTGCTTATTGATTTGAACTTCACAAAGTGAAACTTTTAAGGTAGAAATTGTATTCAAAGAAGCCGCTATTTTTTTGGCAAATATAAATCCATTGGAGGCAATTCCTGCGATGACAATTTCTTCTTCGTC
>CAMDGJ010000229.1 GCA_945897545.1 Flavobacterium psychrophilum | reverse complement strand
ACGACTTTAAATTTGAACATCTTGAAAATGCATTATTACCAATACTTGTTACCTTGTTCGGAATAGTAATTGAAACTAAACCAGTTTCGGAAAATGCAAAATTACCAATGCTTGTTACCGCACTGCCCAGACTAACCGAAGTTAAACTAGTACAATGTGAAAATGCGCTATTACTTATACTCGTTACGGAATTAGGGATAGTTACCGAAGTTAAACTAGTACACAATGAAAATGCAAAATTACCAATGCTTGTTACCGCACTGCCTAGACTAACCGACGTTAAACCAGAACAATTAAGAAATGCTGAATTACCTATACTAGTAACCGAGTTGGGAATAGTAAGCGATGTTAAACGTGTGCAGTCCTGAAATGCAAACGCACCAATAGTCGTTACTGAATTGGGAATACTAACCGAGTATAATCCAGAACAAAATAAAAATGCCGATTGGCCTATACTCGTAACCGAGCTCGGAATAGTAATCGAAGACAAGCTTAAATTATTTTGAAATGCACCAAGACCTATACTCTTCACCTGATAGTTTACGCTATTGTATGATACAGTTGAGGGTATTGTTATAGCTCCTATAATGCCAGAATTTTCGCCAACTTCCACAGTTGTTGCTGCCGTTATTTTGTATTTAAGACTACCCGACTTAAAGACGGTCCCCACTTGCCCAAAAGAGTATAAGCTGCATAAAATAGCCAATACCAATGTAATTTTTTGTTTCATAATTGTTGTTGTTTGTTTTGCCTACTCTTATTTAGTTTAGGATTTTCAGCTTACTCCTAATTTTATGGAAGACGTTTAAACATTTATAATTGTGAAAATTGAGGATATTGTTACCAAATAAGTTCTCTTTCATGATGCATAAAAGCGATACACAAAAAAAAGATGAAAACTGGGTAAAAAAGACAAAATTTTATCAAATGGAAAAAATAGTTTAAATGAATTGCTCGCAAAATTATAAAGTGAAAAAGCAAAAAACAATACCCATTAATGGGTATTTTTACTATTAAATTTTTAGGATAAAAAAAGTAATAAAATGTAAATAGGAAGTGAGTAAATCTTGTTTTTTACAATAAAAAAGATTTTAATGTATTGAAAAACAAGTAATTGTGTTTTATATTGATTGAATTAAAAAAAAGATTATTTCTTTTTTGGAATACTTAATTGAATAATGGTTCCTTCATTTTCAACACTATTGATTTCAAAAATTCCATTTTAGTTGTGAATTCTTTTTTCAATATTTTCAAGTCCAAATCCTTTTGGGGTTTCTTGCTTATTAAAACCAATACCATCATCGGTAAACTGAAATCGGTAATTTTTAGAGTAACCATAAAATTCTATAGTTATATGGTCTGATTTACCGTGTTTTATAGCATTGTTGATAATCTCTAGAGAAATAAGGTATAAGTCATAGATCCAAATTTCGTTTATTTTTTCAGGAAAATCATAGGCAAAAAGCTCAATTTTTAAATGTTGTAATCCTTTATTAAGAATATAAATTTGACTTTTTAAACTGTCTAATAATGCACCTTCATCAAGCGATTTGGGTAATATTCGATGTGATATTTCTCTAATATCGGTAGCAATTTCTTGAATATTGGTATTGGCAAGCGCTACTTTTTCTAGCTGTAAAAGTTGTAAAACATAGGCAATTTTACTTCCTAAATCATCGTGAATTATGTTTGCAATAGTGCGACGCTCTCTAATTTGTACTTGGGTTATAACCTTAATTGAGTTTTCTTTTTCGGCTAAAATTTCAAGATTTAAAGCATTGTTTTTTCTAAAGGTTTCAATATAATTTTTGGTTAATACATACCCAAAAAAAAGTACTTCATACAATCCAATATATATGACCCAATCCTCGTGAAAATCAGTTTTGATAATACTAAACGATTTTAAAACAAAATAGTTTCCCCACAGAAAATGCGGAATAAAAGCGAAGAGCACATAAAGACTGTTTCTTTTATTTATTTTATAGTTTTTAATTGATGCCCAAATTATTGTTGAAAAAATAATTAAAAAAGCACTATAAGTTAGGTAGAAGAACAATTGTAATATATTTACAGTATTTGTATACAACACTACCAAACTTGAAAGTATTGAAACAAAAATTAAAAGATTACAATAGTAAATAATTTTATGTTTTTGAGGTTGGTTCTTTTTTAATTCCAAAAAATCTATCATAAAATAACTTAAACTAATAAACCAAAAGCAAGAAGTGTAAATTTGCAGTTCGCTAAAATATATAAATTCGTTAAATAAGTTGTTTTTAAGATAGTTAGAAATTATTGTAATATATAATATCGTAAGAATGGAATATAAAATATATTTTAAAATCAATTTACTTTTAGTGATAAAATAGAGAATGAAATTGAAAATTAATAAAAATAGAACACTTCCTAAAAAAAGAGTTATTAAGGATGTTTTCCTCAAGGAACTACTAGATAAAGTTTTTTCGTTTTCAAAACTATATGAAAATTCAAAATAGGAGATCTCTTTTTTTAATTTAACTTGAATGGTTCTGTTTTCATTAGGCTTTAATTGAATACTGAAACATTGTGCGTTAATAAACGGACTTACAAAATTAGTTCTATCTCCTAAAAGTTCTAGTCTATTTCCATCATAAAAAAACAAACTATCAATATGATTGTTTTCGAAGCACAACCAGGTTTTTACATCATTCTTTAAATCAGTATTTTTTATTTTAAAAACACACCAAATCGATGCATGATTATTATATCCTATACTGATTTTGTTATTTATAAAGGGATGAAAGGTTTTAGTTTTTAATGAAGAAAGAGTATAAGTTGAATTCCAATCAACAGCGTATTCTCCATCAATTTTCAGTTTATCCTTATCCATTGAAAAGGATAAATTGAAAATTAATAAAACACTAAGAAAATAAATTATTTTCATTTGCAAATTTAATTAGCGAACTATTATTTTTGATTTCTAACTTTCTACCAATATTTTTACGATGGGTGTCAACCGTGTTTTTTGTTATGAATAAAAGTGTTGCAATTTCTTTACTGGTTTTACCTTCAACAATGAATTTAATAATTTCTTTTTCTTGCTTAGATAGCCTGAATTTATTAACTGTAGATTCATCTTTAGAATCAAATTCATTAATAGTTTTTATGTTGTTTCTATTGGTATAAAATGTAGTGTTTTTTTTTGATTCTATAATATCAATAAGTTCTTCGATAGGAGTTTCTTTTTTTAAAAAAGCATCAATCCCAAATTTCTGCGCTTTTTTAATCAAAAAATCTTCATAGTAAGCTGTTAGAATAATAATTTTAGTGTCTTTTAGCGCGTATTTTAACTCTTGTATTAATACAAAACCATCAACATTGTCAATGTTTAAATCGCAAATAAAAATATCCACTTTATTTTGTTGAATATGGGTCTTACATGATTGCGAATCATTGAAGGTAACCACATTATAATGCCCCAAAAATTTATTTAAAATTTCAGATAGTCCATTTAAGAAAAGCGTGTGGTCGTCACAAATAATAATGTTTTTATCCATACATAGCACTATTTATAAAAAATTTAAAGTTATAGATGTACATATAAATGTAGGAACCAATATTTTATTTTTTAATTAAAAAAAATGTTTACATTGATTCTTTATCTATCCACAATCTAGCATTTACAAAGGCTTCGTGCCAAGGTGAAACTTCATCGTTTCTATCTTTTAGATAGTGCGCCCAGTTCCATTGGAAAGTGGAGCGTTCAATGTGTGGCATCATGACCAAATGTCTTCCGGTTTTGTCACACATCATTGCCGTGTTATAATCGGATCCATTTGGATTCGCTGGATAACTATCGTAACCGTATTTTCCAACGATGTTGTAGTTTTCTTCTCCCATTGGCAAATTGAATTTACCTTCGCCGTGTGAAACCCAAACTCCCAAAGTGCTTCCTGCTAAAGTCGACAACATTACCGATTTGTTTTCTTGAATCGTCACCGAGGTAAAAATACTTTCGTGTTTGTGGCTGTTGTTGTGCAACATTTTTCCATGCACTTCGTGTTCCGGATTGACCAATTCTAATTCCATAAACAACTGACAACCGTTGCAGATTCCAACCGATAATGTATCTTCCCTTTTGAAGAAATTGTCCAAGGCAGTTTTAGCTTTTTCATTGTATAAAAACGCTCCAGCCCAACCTTTGGCAGAACCCAAGACATCCGAATTTGAGAATCCTCCAACGGCTCCTATAAACTGTATGTCTTCCAGATTTTCACGTCCCGAAATTAAATCGGTCATGTGAACGTCTTTTACATCAAATCCGGCTAAATACATGGCATTTGCCATTTCACGCTCTGAATTACTTCCTTTTTCACGGATAATTGCTGCTTTTGGAGCCCCTCCCCGGCCCTCCCCGAAGGGGAGGGAGCTAGGAGCTTTTCCTGTGAAATGATTTGGGAAAACAAATTTTAACGGTTGATTTGCATAATTGTCGTACCGCGCTTTTGCTGTTCCGTTTTTTGCTTGTTTTTGGTCTAATAGGAAAGAGGTTTTGAACCAAATGTCTCTTAACTCCGAAACGTTATAGGTTGTGAGTTGTGAGTTGTGAGTGATTTGTAATGAATTATTTTGGGCAACATGTCCCAATTTGTCGAATTTAACTCCATTTGTATTTA
>CAMDGJ010000228.1 GCA_945897545.1 Flavobacterium psychrophilum | reverse complement strand
CTCGAAACTTGATTTTTCGAAGCATTTGGCTCAAAAAAACCATTTCGCCCCAAGGTGTAATCTCTTTGCTGGTATAGGAAATATCGAAGTCTATAGATGAAAATTTTCTAATGCTACGCATTAGGATTTATAAGGCTAATTTAAACTATTTTTTCTAATGCGTAATTTGGGTTCAATATCCAATTCCGCCAGTATGAACCAATTTCCCATCTACTATTAGTCCATATACAAGACCTGGAAAATGATTTTCCTTGGCATAGTTGGTGAATACTTCATCAATCGCAGGTAAGGCGGCCTCAATATTTTTTAATCGGATAGCATTGGTTTGTGCATAAATTCCATGGTCAATACAAATGTTAGACAGAAATGCTATTACTAAGAAGTATAAATATTTCTTTTTCATGTTCTTTAATTTAAGGGTTCTATAAAAGTGCCAATGCATTCTGAATAATGTCAAAAATACATATCAATTTTCAAATGTTCACATTTTTGAGTTAGCTCAAGAAATTAACTCCGTTCGAATGGATATCCGGATTAATAGCACTAAAGTTCATTAGAAGCACAAATATTTGTTTAACCACAAAACTATCTTTAGAACACGAAACCCCGCAACGAAAACATAGATTTTATGGGCAGGTTTTTACGCGTATTTCATTTTTTTCTTGTCTATTAGTTGTGGATTATCTTTCCCTTTTAGTCCTGTCTTTGCTTTAACTTTCTATCGTTACTCTGAAAGTATCTAATGTATCATTTTCCCACGGTTTGCCGAGTGCAATTTGCAATACACTTATACCCTCTTTGATAACCTCAAGATAAAAGGTTTTCATTCCGCCCGCGCCAACGGCTTCACCCGATATTTTGTACTCCTTTTCAGTATAATTCAAGTGTTTGTTATCAAGAGAATTTATTTTCCACATATATCCTGTGGTTGGATTTTCTACTAATTGCACTTTAATCACGTCGCCTTTTTGGGCGAGAATTTTCTTTCCGTTTAGCGTTTTATCTATCGTTATCATTATTACAAATTTTTAAATTAAAATTTAAAAACACCTAAAAAGCACTCTGTTATTCGTAAATAATAGGGCAACTTTTCAGATGTTTCAAAGATACAACTATATAAGGTCACCAAACGTAAATTTGAGTCGCTTGTCCGCCGTCAAGAAGATAGTTAATGGGTGAGTTTTTGACTTTTGCGTTACTAGCCAATATGGTAAGGGCTTCGTTAGCCGAGTCAATGTTGTTGGCTACTCTTACCCAACCTGTGCCCACTATGCTCATCCAGGAGTTGCGCGTTTCGTTTGCTGAGAACAATGCATTGACTCTTTTGTCATTGTTCCAAACACCCGCACCAAAACTGTCTTCTGTCGCGCCACTTCTTGCGGCAGGTGGGTCTAAGATTGGTACGGCTTCACTACCGCTTACTGTCGATGAACTGTTTGCACTTTCCACAATTAACGATGGAACGCTTGCTTCCCCTGCTTCAACTTGAGCTAATGGAGGATTTTTTACTGGAGATTTTGACATGATATTTTTGTTTAAATTAATTAATGATTAAAACACATACACTTGCTGAATTAAGCTTTCCATAATTACCACATTTACATTTGAATTTGTAGTTTTTGCCGAAGCCAATTGGGTGAGCAGGTTAATGAAGGCAGTGTCATTCGAATTACCAATTTTCTTCCAACCGTGTCCATTACTAAGAAATACCCAAGCGTTTCTGGTTTCATTAATCGCCCATAATCCTTGAATTTTTACTCCATTAATGTTGTAGTTATTTACGATTCCTGTAGGTCCGTAAACTTGCCCTTCTATACCGCATTGTCCGAAAGCGATTTTGAAATAACCAAGCTCACCAAAACCAGTTCCCCAACTGTTTTTGCAAATCCAGAATCCACCTGCGGTGTCATAACCTACTATGCATACGCACTGGCCACCTAATAAAGCGCCGGTAACATGTCTGTATACACCTGTTCTGTAGTTGTAAAAATCATTGTATACAGTAAAACAAGCTTCTACAGGTCCTTTGGTTGCCACATATTCTTTAATGGCTTCAATGCCATTGATTTTTGAATAGCCGGCAATTTTAGTAAGGCGGCTATCCCAACCGGCGAGCCTTCCCGTGCAATTTTGATCACCTGCCGTGTATGGATAGTATGCTTCTTCCGTTACTCCTTGTGATTGAAATAAGTTAAAAGCTCTGTCTGGCCACCAACCGTTACCGCAATTGCGACTTTCAGACCTTGCGTGACAATAAAAAAGGTGCGCTTCTGAAAGGTCAATTGCAAAAGATGCACCACGTAATATTTTTATCTGACTTTCAACCGATGCAATCGTTCCGAATGCTACGCAAGAACCGCAACCTCCTTGATTTTTTACAGGCGTTACGAAATTTCCGCTGTTGTTTCGCCAGTCCAAAGCGGCCGGCGCACCAAAAGATTCTGAAGATGAAGCAGATGAAACTGATAAATATTCCATGAAGGCAGCTGCACCGGCCTGTTCCTGATCCTCCAAACGTGGATCACCTGGTCCTGGAGTATACCCAAGCAGACTTGTTTTCTCGTCATCAGATAATTCTGATACGCTTGTAACGCCAGCTTCCCAACCGGCACTTGAACTTGCAATTGCTTCTTGAATTGCGGTAAGTTCTAATTTTTCTTTTGCCATTATTTGATTGAATTAGATTTTTTTGCTTACTCTATACAGTTTTCAGCATCCCTGTGGTATACTTTATTTTTGGTGTCGTTGTTCTGCTACATTCGACTGTGGGTGGTCAGCCCTTCTTTTGACCGCTATATTGGTTTAAACTTGCCAATAACGTTTTTGCAGCTACCTGAAGGTGACGATTTAGAAGCCCCCCACTGTCAACCAAGTACAAACTTTGATAGAGGCGCAATACTGTCTTTAGAACACGAAACCTGCCTTTTGGGGAGGTGCGTTCTATGATGTATTTATTGCTCTCATTTATCATTTAAAAGTCTTCAAGGTTTAATTCTTCTGCTATTATAAGTTGAATGTCTGTCATTGTAATTGATGTTCTTAATTTAAGTGCACCAGCCTTAAGTTGGTCATTAGAAATGATAAATTGCCATAGGTCATTTATTAAATTTTCAAATGGTACTTCTTTATTGTATACAATGACTTGTGCTTGGCTAACAATAAGTAGTAATTGCCTAATCAACTCTCTACATTCCTCAACTTTTAATTCAAATGGAGCTAATACTTTTAAAACTATATGTTGAGCATCGAATAAAGACTCTGCTGCAACTTTTAATTGTAGTTTTTTGAATGTAGTATTTTTATTATCAGAATATCTTGCTGCAATAATTTTGCTTCTTATTCCAGATAATTCTGAAACATCGCTTATATTATATGTAGTTAATATTTCCTCTAATTTTTTTATCCATAAAGTGAACTGAATGACAAAATCTAAATCCTTTCTCTCTAGTTTATTAACAATGCTTGGAAATTCCAATAATTTTTCTTTTACGGCTATAACAAGCTGTACTTGTGATTTCTTCATAATGTTAGTATCTATTCGGGTAATAATTTTGATTCAATTTCTCCTTCATTATTTTCAGTCCGATTCCATTCCATTCCATCCTCGGAAATTTTTAGTTTGATGTAAATAATATTTTCAGGCTTTTGCTCTCTAAGTTTATGAGCTTCAACTATAACATTTAAATCTTCAATGCTTTTCTTCTCACTTTGTAATTTTATCTCTTGCGCAAGTATCTTTTCAAGATATTGAGGCATAGCATCAATATCAACTTTTCTCTTTACGTCTGCTTTGAGCTTAAGCAATTGACTTTCTATATGCAAAATCAGTAGGATTAAATCTTTGCAATAATATTTTAAAGGCGTTAAATTTTTTGCGATTCGTATTTCTTGTTCAAGTACTTGAGTTTGTTTAGCGATTTTGCTTCTCAAGGTCTGTGAAACTTCGTTTGGGAGTTTGGTTAAACCCAAATTATTCACTAATTCGTTATAAACAATTGCATTGAATTTTATGTTGTCAATTGGTTCATATTCGGTCTCTGTTTTTTCTTTGAGTTCATCTAGTGCAATTGGAATCGTCATTTCAATATCATCAATTCGCATTCTTGGAATAGAGAAGTGTTTTAGAAGATTGTGTTTAGCATATTCTTCTGCCACCTTAACCGTTTGAATATCCGACATTACTCTTGCATCTGTAATGCTTGATACCAAACTTCCTATATAATCATTTAATTTTGGCATATTTTATTTTATTAATAGCTGGTTGCTAATTTGCAACCAGCCTAGTGAAAATCATTTATCCATTCAAACTAGCAATACTGTCTTCAAGCATCGTAAGTATTCTATCAAGGCCAGCTGGTATTTCATCATTTACAGCAGTTACGTGTACTCCCATATTATATGTTTTTTCAACACTAGTACCTCTGGTTGACGTTCTTTTATAAGAAGCTGTTGCTTTGAAATTAACGACTTTATAATTAATTCCTAACTCTGCACTTGCTGCAAATTCACTGGAAACATTTGATGTTTCTGTTGAAGTTAATTTTGCATTAAAATCAATAGTGATTTCTTCAATTCGAAGGGCAGGGATAGTTAACATGGTTAAGAAAGGAACTTTGATTGTTACATTGTTTTCAATGAATTTTGATACAACGTCTATTGT
>CAMDGJ010000227.1 GCA_945897545.1 Flavobacterium psychrophilum | reverse complement strand
TTTAAACCATCAACCCAATTAGAAAAATAATATTGCAATCTTAAATCTACCATTAAATCAGATAGTGGAGCAAGTTTATAACGAGTCCCAACACTAGTAACTACTGACCAAACAGAACCTGTTTCAGTAGAAAACCCATAAGGGCGATCATCTGTGGGAACTAAATATTTAGGAAAAGTAGTTAATGGAGTTCCTAATGGTCCCATTGTTGAATAGGCTTTTGCGTTATAAAAACTAAATTGTCCGCCAAGACTTATAAAAGGCCCCCAACTTTGTATTCTAGCGGTAAAATCACGAATACTCCAAGGGAAAAACTCCAATTGCATTCCTATATTAGTCACCGCCGTGGTGCCGTGCATTGCTAATAATTGTTCCTTGCCTAGTGAGGATTTACCTTCAACCCATTGCCCAAAGTGATCTAACTCTGTTTTATTATAAGACAGTTCACTTCTTAATTTGAAATGGTCGTTAAAATATGTTTCATGAGTATAGCAGTTGCATTCTGCTTCGTAAGAGAAATTTAAATAGTGAATTAAACCTATTCCATATCCTGTATTCCCTGCATTTGTAGATAAATCATACCGCTCTCCATAGTCAGATTGAAAGGCTACAGGACCAGCTATAACACCTATTTCATGAGAAAATCCATATTGCGCATAGGTCACATTAGAAATCCCAAAAAATAAAATCCCAAAAAATACTAAAGATTTTAGGGTCATCTGATAGATTACTTTTTAACAAAGATATAAAAACATCAATCATAACTGCTAATAGGTAAATTAAAGTATAAGGGTTAATGAGTTTTTCAAACAATACTATTACTTTTAAATAAAATCAATTCAGCATTTATAAAAATTCAGAACCAGAACGAAGAATTTTTATAAATACTCTTAAATATTTTTATATGATGTATATTTGTACACACTAACGAAAACGTTTTCTTAAACGTTAATAATCTTATAATCATGTCACAAAGTATTTCTACTTTTATTGAAGCAGTTGCAAAAAGAAACCCGAATGAACCGGAATTTATGCAAGCTGTTATGGAAGTTGCTGAAACAGTAATTCCATTTATTGAAGAAAATAAAAAATACCAAAACAAAATGCTTTTGGAAAGAATGGTCGAGTCAGATCGTATCATTATGTTTCGTGTAGTTTGGATAGATGACAAAGGCGACACACAAGTAAATAGAGGATATCGGATTCAAATGAATTCGGCTATTGGACCATATAAAGGAGGAATTCGTTTTCATCCATCTGTGAATTTAAGTATTTTAAAATTCTTGGCTTTCGAACAAACGTTCAAAAATAGCTTAACTACTTTACCAATGGGTGGTGGAAAAGGTGGAGCCGATTTTGATCCAAAAGGAAAATCAGACAATGAAGTAATGCGTTTTTGCCAAGCTTTTATGACAGAATTGTCTAAACATATTGGGGCAAACACAGATGTGCCAGCGGGTGACATTGGTGTGGGTGGAAGAGAAGTAGGATATATGTTTGGTCAATACAAAAGACTAAGAAACGAATTTACAGGAGTATTAACTGGTAAAGGAATTTCTTTTGGAGGTTCATTAGTTCGGCCAGAAGCAACAGGATACGGAGATGTATATTTTGCACAAAGTATGTTGGCTACCAAAGGAGAAAGTTTTACAGGAAAAACAGTTATCATTTCTGGTTCTGGAAACGTAGCGCAATATGCTGCCGAAAAAGCAACTCAACTAGGAGGTAAAGTAGTTACAATGTCAGATTCTGCAGGATATATATACGATGCTGATGGAATTGATACTGTAAAATTAGCACACATAATGGAAATCAAAAACGAATTAAGAGGAAGAATTAGTGATTATGTTACTAAATATCCGAATGCAAAATACGTGGAGGGAAAACGTCCTTGGGAAATTAAATGTGATGTTGCCTTACCATGCGCCACTCAAAACGAATTAAACGAAGAAGAAGCCAAAATGCTTGTAGCAAATGGATGTATTTGTGTTGCCGAAGGAGCAAATATGCCTTCTACACCAGAAGCTGTTCATGTTTTTCAAAAAGCAAAAATATTGTTCGCTCCAGGAAAAGCGTCTAATGCTGGTGGAGTCGCCACTTCGGGACTTGAAATGTCTCAAAACTCTTTAAGATTAAGTTGGTCCTCTGAAGAAGTTGACGAAAGACTAAAGGGAATTATGCTTGACATCCATGCATCTTGCGTAAAGTATGGCACGGACAAAACCGGTTATGTAGACTATGTAAGAGGAGCCAACATTGCGGGATTTGTAAAAGTCGCTGATGCAATGCTAGCTCAAGGAGTAGTTTAATTACTCATTCCAAACGCTTTCCAAACAAGAGTGAGTTAAAAAACAAGAAGGCCTTCCTCCATCCTGAATCTTCGGGATTGGATTGAAGGCTTTTTTTTGACTTCGAATAAAAACAAAATTCCATTACTTTCGTTTGTATTATATTTGTAGACCACTATTTATCCAAATCATGAAAAAAAGTCTTCTGTGTTTTGTGTTTTTGATTATAACACAAATAGGTTTTACCCAAAACAACTTTTTGTGGCAAGGCTATTTCTCTTATAGTAATATTAGAGATGTTTCAGATTCGCCAACAGCAATTTTTGCAGCCTCGGAAAATGCTTTGTTTTCAAAAAACATTAATACAAACCAGTTAAAAACTACAAATACCATTGATGGCCTATCTGGAGAAACCATTACTTCTTTATATTATAGTGCAGTTGCCAATAAAACTCTTATTGGTTATGAAAATGGTTTGATGATCGTCATCAATGAGGCCGATGGTAGTATGCTCAGCATCGTTGACATTATCAACAAACAACTTCCTGCAAATATGAAGCGAATCAATCATTTTATGGAATATAAAGGGATTGTTTACGTTTCCTGTGATTTTGGAATTGTGCAGTTCAATTTGGCTACAACATTTTTTGGCGACACCTATTTTATCGGTGATAGTGGCAGCGAGATAAGCGTGACGCAAACCTCAGTTTATAACGGATTCATTTATGCGTCAACAACCGATGGAATTAGAAGAGCGAATGTTAGTAGTAAAAATTTAGTTGATTTTAATCAATGGACAAAAACTACTGCTGGGAGTTGGTCAAGTATTGAGACTTTAGACACGGAACTTTTTGCAATTAACACGTCTGGATTTATTCATAAATACAATGCTGTGTCAAGCTCTTTCGAAGGCTTTATACCACTTTCCCAGCCCGCTGTTGACATGAGAGCGAACCTGAATTATTTGATAATTACTACTGCAAACAGTATTTATATTTACAACATACAAATGATTTTAGTTCGTCAAATAGATAGTAGTCAAATTCCGGGTAGCATTGCTACTTTTACCTGTGCAACAAGTATTGGTGATACTGTTTATATTGGCACAAAAGAAAACGGAATCTTTACTACCACAATTTCTGTTTCTTCAGCATTTGAAAACAACACACCAATTGGGCCGTCTAGAAATAATGTCTTTGCGTTAAAGTCTACACCAACAGTAGTTTGGGCTGTTTATGGAGGTTATTCGGCAGGATATGATCCTGGTAATTATATTGGAGATAGCCCAAATTCTTTTGGAATAAGTAAATTTAATACTAATGGTTGGCTGAATATTCCTTACGAAAAGGTTTTAGGAGCAAAATCATTGAGTAGAATTACTATTAATCCAAATAATGAAAACGAGGTGTATGTTAGTTCCTACCATTCAGGGTTACTAAAAATTGAAAATGACGAACCCAAAATTTTGTACAATCAATCGAATAGTGGTTTAGAGTCAATTTCGTTTCTTGGACCAAACTTTGTTAGTGTGAGAATCAATGGTACAGCATTCGATAAATCTGGAAATCTTTGGGTCAATAATAGTTTGATAAATAAGGGATTAAAAGTTTTGAAAAAAGACGGAACTTGGCAAAGTTTTTCATTAGATGGTATTCTAGATAAAAGTATAGATGCTAGTATGAGTCGAATGATAATCGACAAAAACAATACTAAATGGTGGTGTACCAATACAGATGGTTTGATAAGTTATAATGAATCTATCAATAAATTTAAAAAAATTAACATAGGATCAGATGTCGGGAATTTACCCACTACAGATGTTAGAGCTATTGCAGTAGATACTAGAAACCAACTTTGGATAGGAACCACCAAAGGATTGAGAATATTATCCAATATTAGTAGTTTTCTAACGGAAGGCCAAATGACTACAAATCCCATAATCATTTTAGAAGATGGCCTTGCACAGGAATTGTTATTCGAGCAATTTATTACGGATATTGTGGTAGATGGAGCTAACAATAAGTGGGTGGGAACCGCAGATTCAGGTGTATTTTTACTTTCACCAAACGGACAGGAAACCAAGTATCATTTTACTATAAATAATTCGCCATTGCCTAGCAATACTATTAACGATATCGACATAAATAACAGCACGGGAGAAGTTTTCATTGCTACTACCAAAGGTTTGATATCCTTCAAAGCAACCGCAACTGAGGCTAACGAAGACTTAAATAATGTCTATGTTTATCCAAATCCTGTGCGACCAGAATTTGAAGGAACAGTAAAAATTGCAGGATTATTAGACAAAGCCAACATAAAAATTACCGATATTGAAGGAAATCTGGTTTACGAAACCACTTCTGAAGGAGGAACAATAGAATGGGA
>CAMDGJ010000226.1 GCA_945897545.1 Flavobacterium psychrophilum | reverse complement strand
CTCTTAAAATTAATAATTTTGAACCCATTTCTTTTAGATTAGCATCTAAATCTCGCAACGATTCTAATAAAAATTGCGCTCTAAAATTGCCTGTTTTTTTGAAACCATATTTGGTGTCTTGGTAATGGGAATCGTCAAAACAATACACAGGAATGATCTGATCGCTTTGTGCAATAGCTTTTATAAGTGTTTTATTGTCGTTTAATCGTAAATCAGTTTTGAACCAAACTATTGAAGTTTTCATATTTTATTTTTTTTGCCACAGATTCCACAGATTAAACGGATTTGCAAGTTTTTTAAACCAAATAATCTGTGATAATCTATAAAATCTGTGGCTATTCATTTTACAATTCATTTATATTTTTCAAATAATAATCGGCTTGTTCTAATAATGCTGTTTTGGCTTCGGGTTGCATTTTTCGCCACACATTATACATCATACCTATTCGAGGGTTTTTGCCTAATTTGTCTTCATTCTTGTCGTAGAAATTCCAATATAAACTATTGAAAGGGCAGGCTTTGTCTCCAGTTTTAATTGCTTTTTTATAATAACAGCTTCCACAATAATGGCTCATTTTGTCAATATAGGAAGCTGAACTTACATAGGGTTTTGTACCTACAATTCCGCCATCTGCAAATTGACTCATGCCTCGAGTGTTCGTTATTTCGACCCATTCGATAGCATCAATATAAATACCGAGATACCAAGCATCCATTTCGTCTGGATGAATTCCTGCTAGCAAACCAAAATTCCCCGTAATCATTAATCGCTGGATGTGATGGGCATAAGCATAGTCCAACGACTGAGTAATGGCATCTTTAAGACAGTTCATTTTAGTATTTCCTGTCCAAAACCAATCCGGTAATTTTTCTTGATTGTTAAAATAATTCATCGTTGCATATTCGGGCATTTTGAGCCAATAAATCCCGCGCATGTATTCACGCCAACCTATAATTTGACGAACGAAACCTTCTACTTGGTTGTACTCGATTTCGGCTGGACGATTTTGCCATTCTTCGATACATTTATCAATCACTTCTTGTGGAGAAATCATTTTTATATTCATCGAAAATGAAACTCGTGAATGATACAATGACCATTCGTTTGGTGTCATAGCATCCTGATAACTGCCAAATAGCGGCAAACATTCGGCTACGAAGAAATCTAATAATTCTAAAGATTGTTTTCTATTGATAGGCCAAACAAAATTTTTAGCATCAATGTTTCCAATGGTTTTTATGTTTGTTTTCTGAATTTCTAAATAAATTGCGGAAACATCATTATTAAAAACCAAAGGGGAAGTTGGTTTATGGTTTTTTGGTAATTTTTTTCTGTTTTCTCCGTCATAATTCCATTGTCCAGTGACTGGTTTGTCACCTTCCATAAGCACATTATGCTTTTTACGTAAGGCACGATAAAAAAATTCTAATATGAATGTTTTCTTCCCTTCAAAGAAAGTTCCAAGTTCATTTCTGGTAGTATAAAAATGCTCTGAATCAACAACAGAATTTGTAATGGAAATCGTTTTACAAAAGTTCTTTAAAACTTCATCGACTCTATATTCATCTGGTAATTGGTATTCGAAATTGGTAAAATGTTGTTCAGAAATTAGAAATTCAAGATTTTTATCATAAGATTGTAAGTTGGTTGAATCGTTTAGATGAATATAAATTACATTGCTGTTTTTCGATTTCAAATCTTTTGCAAATTCTTGCATTGCCGCAAAGAAACCAACAACTTTCTGAATATGATGGTTGGCATAATCTGTTTCGGTGCGGATTTCCATCAATACATAAGTCACAGAATCATCAATGGTTTCATACCACGAATGCTTGCTGTTAAGTTGATCACCGAGAATTAATCTAAGAGTTTTTTGCATTTGTTTAGTTTTTCGAACCATTAATAAAATGAAGGTTCATTAAGGTTTTCTTAATTTTCTTAAACCCTTAATGGTTTAAATATTTTTCTTGTTGCTTTTGCATTTGTCGCTGCAATATTTTACTTCGTCCCATACCTTTTCCCATTTTTTGCGCCAACTGAATGGTTTTTTGCAAACCACACATATTTTGGTTGGTAGGTTTTGTTTTTTTACCCCTTTCATTTATAGAATTTTAATCGGGTTCGCTTCCATTCAACTTTTACTAGTGAACCATCTGCAATAAAAACGGCTTCGGGTTTTGTAAAATTCAATATAGAAAATGTGTTACCATACATTGCTTTAAAATCGCAATCAATTTTATAATCTAAAACTTCATTTGTTTTCCAACTTGGATGTTGCAATTTGTATTCCTCTGTTTGCGACTCATCAATTTTGGTGTAACCGTAATAATGTTCGTAGATAAATTGCTCTAATGTATCTTTTTTCATTGCTGCAGATTCATTCGAAGCTTCAACATAAATGCTATTCCATTTTTTGTTTAATAGCCATTCGAAATTTACTTTTTTGATAGTACTACGGTTAGTGATTTCGTGTTTGGTAGGAACAACTGTATAATGTTCTTTATACAATTTGTTTGCCATCCAAGCCACAATGGGGTAGGGAATGGTTTCGTTTATAAAAACTACACCACGTTTTATGGTATTTCCCTCTTTTCTTATGACATAAAACCGGAGATTTATTTCTTCAAAAGTGCCTAAATACGGAATTGGAATATTAAATAATTTTGTTTTTTTGAACATAAATCCCACCAGACTTATGTAGGCCTTTCCGTTGAATAAATCAAGTTCTACACCTTTGGGCAAAAAAGGCTCTAGAATTTTGGGGTCAATTGGGTAGTTTGCCATTATGATATTTTCCCAATTTGCTTTTAAAAATATTGCCATTCTATGAGTTCGTGTTTTTAGTTTTTGTAGTTCTATTTTTAGAATTTGGATTGGTGACGTGTTTTTTCAATATCCGTTTGCCTTCTTCTTTCACTTCGTCTTTTTTGCGAAAACTCCAAACAATATCGCTTGCGTATTTTCTTGTTTCGTCAATGTTTACAATTGGAAAAGGATAATCTTTCCCAATTTCGCAATTATAAAACTGTTGTTCTAGCTCATTCATTTTCCAAGGTTCATGTAGCAATGTAACTGGAACTTCGCCTAATTCTGGAAGCCATTGTTTAATAAAAACCCCTTCGGCATCGTGTTCTTCAGAGTTTTTTATTGGGCTGTATATTCGGATGGTATTGATGCCAGTTGTTCCTGATTGCATTTGGATTTGTGGATAATGAATGCCAGGTTCGTAATCTAAAAACTGTCTTGCCAAGAAATGCAATTCGCGCCAATCTTGCCATAGATTAAAAGTAAAAAAAGATACTACCATCGCTCGCATTCGGAAGTTAATATATCCGGTTGCAACCAAACATCGCATGCAAGCGTCAACTATTGGAACTCCTGTTTTGCCTTGTTGCCATGCTTTTATATACGTTTCGTTTCTTGGTTTTATCAAGGCATCATAAGCTCTATTGGCGTTTTCAAATTCCATTTCGAACTCGTTTTCAAATTTTTGAATAAAATGGCAATGCCAATGCAATCGAGAAACGAAATTCAAAATAGCTCTTTTGTTTTTTGATGCTTCGTAATGTTCATTAGTGTATTGATAAATAGCCCGCATGCTGATATTTCCGTAGGCTAAATAGGGTGACAATCGGCTACAGCCTTTGCGACTCAAAGCCGGTTTCGAAATGTGTTTGCTATAGTTTACATAGCGTTCTTTGACAAAACTATCGAGGTACCTCCAAGCCAAATTTTCGCCGCCTTGTTGAAAATTTTTATTAGGTGTTGTAATTTCAGGATGTAAGGGTGCTCCTTTTAGCTTTTCATAAAAATCAGGATCTAGATTTACAAGGGCTAGCTTTTCGATAGTAATCATTTTAGGATTGTCACGCATCACGTTTTCCCAACGTTTGTCCCAATCTTTTCTTGATTTTAGTTTTCGAATAACGCCGTGCATTTGAAATTCTTTCCACTCCACTTTGTTCTTTTTAAAGAAAACTTGCATTGCAACATCGCGATCATAGGTGATTTTATTACCAATTTCTTGGTGAGAAAAAACAGATTTGACATCAAATAGTTGCAATAATTCTTCAAAAACAAGTTGGACTTCTTGATGGAAAAAAAAAATTTTGGAATCCAAAGGATTTAGTTTGCTTTGTAAATCTTGAAGTGATTCATAAATAAATCGCCAATGCCGAACATCAGAATCATCATTATTCATGACCGATGGTTCGAAAAAGTAGAGTAATAATATGGGAATATTTTGTTGAGAAGCATGAAATAGTGCCTCGTGATCTGTAAAACGCAAATCACGTTTGAACCAAACAATATTTATAGCTTTTTTAATCAAAATCTAGTTATTGAGATAATAGAAGGAACGTTTTTAGTAGCATAACCTACCAGGTTTTTTGGGTTTGAAAAACCTTTTCTATAGGATCTAATTTGATCCATTTTTTTTCACTATTAAGTTTAAAAGTGGCAATATGTTCTTTGTTCCATTCTGTTGGGCCAATTAATGACAAAAAATGAGTAGCATCCTCGCCCTGGTATAAATGATATATTTCGCCGATTACTGGTTCAAATGAAAATTTTGAGCTATATACTAATTCATTCCATTCAAACTCTTCCATCAATTTCTCATATTGAAGTCTCAATTCCGTAAACTTGTTTTCAAACTCTTTGTTTACTGCATGAACTCCTCTACTTTTCCAGGAAACTAAGTCGTCTACTTTAATTACTGGAGCGCCAACACTTGTTCC
>CAMDGJ010000225.1 GCA_945897545.1 Flavobacterium psychrophilum | reverse complement strand
GACTTGCCTTTATTTTTCATGAAATCAATCATGATGGATAAAACACGTAATTGCGTTTCTGTTTCGATTAAATTAGTTTCAAATTCAGAATGCGTTCTCAAGTATATTCCTGCGTTGGCAGCAATATCGGTTATTTGATTTGTTTTTTTGAAATTTTCCGACTGCACCTCGACAGTCCCCAACTCAACCGATATCACTCCTAATCGATTTTGAATAAAATCGAGAGTGTTTTCGGAAATCATATTTTTATCCTTAATAGCCTCTTCATTATAGATAGCCACCAAAGTATTCAGAAAATCTTCTGCTTTTTCAGGGACTTTATCAGAAACACTTAAATTAACAATACTGCTGGTTTTGCTCAAAGCTTCTACTGTTAATACTTGAGCATACCTTGCTCCCACCTTCTTTGCTGGTTCAAAATATACTTTATAGATTGAATTTATGGGATTTAAAGTAGCAAAATTAGGCAGTTTTTGTATTTTAATTTTGGCTTCTTTAAGTGCAATAGAAGCACCAAAGTTAAAAACACCCAATACTAACTCATTTTTATCAATCAGTTGAAAACGGCTATTGGAAAGGACTTTAACCGCAAAAAATGGTGCGTTCTTATAAAAAACTTGTGAGGCGTTTTCGATAGCAAACTCAAAAGGCTGTGTTGTTTTATAGACCTCTACATCTCTAATAGTCCCTGTTCTCAAATAAGTTGTAGTAAATTGTAAGCGTTCTACCGCCCGCTCTACTAAGGTAATTGAATTTAAAATTTCTACCTCATTGTCCACATTATTTTTCATACCGCTTAGCAATCCCATATCGGCAAAAGCGCCTAATTCAGAACCCAAGCCACCCTTTTTTTCATCGCGCACCACAATTTTAGAAACGGCTTTGTATTCGGGACTAGCATAACGCAATCTTATAAAACAAACGCTTAAAGCTATCAATACACTAAGTACAAACCATTTCCAATACTGTAGATATTTGGCAAAATTTTGGAATACGTTTTGTTCTTGTTCGTCTTCGTAAAAATCAAATTGATCTTTCATAATAAATTATTTAAACAGTAATACCGCAATGGTACCTAATATTGAAACTGCAGTTAGGATTGCTGAGGTGTTAGGCCCTACTGCCGATGCGTTAATTTTAGTTTTATTTGGATTTACGACCACCACATCGTTTTGAGCTAAATAATAAAAAGGGGAACTCACAAAATCTGCCTTTGTGATATCGACTCTTTGGTATTTTTTAACGCCATTATTTTCTCTTATAATCAATACGTCCGAACGCTTTCCATAAATAGTCAAATCGCCTGCTTTCCCCAGGGCTTCTAACAAGGTTATGCGCTCACTATCAATAGTAAAAGTGCCGGGACGACTCACTTCGCCGATCACCGAAATTTTAAAATTTAAAATTCGTAAGTTGATACCTGGATTTTTTATATATTCAGAGACTAAGGCTTCTAATTTTTTATTCGCTTCAGTTCGAACCAATCCTCCCAATTTTACTTTTCCAAGAACGGGGAAATCAATCTCACCTTCATTGTTAATCAAATAGGTTTTTATACCATTTTGATTTTTGCCAATATCATAATTTCCTTGTATTAAAGGCAAATTAAACGGCATGGTGCTTTCAGGATTTTGAGAACTAACAATAATACTCAACAAATCATCGGGCTGTAAAACAGGCTCGTACTTCAGCGCTTTTTCCTCAGCAGGTACCGCATCCACATTTTGAAGATAGGTAATTTTAGTACCCGAAGAGCAGGAAGCTAATGCTGCTATCAACAAGAGCAGCAATACATTTTTTTGGTATTTAATAATCATTTTAGGTGAGGGTTTTTAAAATTAAAACTATTTAATAGTATGAGGCCATTGCCTGAGGTTTAATGATAAAACATACTATTAAAAACAAAGGCAACACTATTGTGTAGTAGATTAGTTGACTTATAAAGGATTACAAAGAAACTTCTTTAGCTTCCGTATCGTAGGATTTTTTTAACTGTTTATTCAATTTTTCCATACGCTCCAATTGTTTTTTTTGCACTTTAACTTTTGTATAAGACTTGTACAATTCTTTTCCAATAAAAAAGGAAGCTAACGAAATACCCGAAAGCAATCCCGCTAAGTAAAAGGTAATATTCATAATTAGTATATTTTAGGGTTAAAAAGCATTTTCATCCCCTTTTAGGGTGACAATTACGGTTAAAAAAACGATTTTTATATCTTCAATCACACTCCAATTCAAAACATAATTAATGTCGGCGTTCACCCGGCGTTTCATGTCTTCAACCTCTTTAGTTTCGCCTCTAAGACCTGTCACTTGTGCCAAACCGGTTATTCCTGGTTTTACAAAATGTCGCACCATAAAATCGTCAATCAATTCATTGTACTCCTCGGTGTGTTTGAGCATGTGTGGTCGCGGTCCCACTACACTCATATCACCCAGCAGCACGTTGAAGAATTGAGGTAATTCATCTAAACTCGTTTTACGAATAAATTTACCAATTGGAGTTACCCGATCATCATCCTTTTGTGCTTGTTTGCTATTACTGTCCGCATTTACGCGCATACTTCTAAATTTATAACACCAAAAAGGCGAATTTTTTTTTCCAGTGCGCAATTGCTTGAATAAAATAGGGCCCTTACTTTGTTTTTTAATCAAAAAAGCTAAAATTGGGAACAACCAAGAAAGTAGAAAAATAACAACCAATAGGCTAAAAACGAAATCAAATGCTCTTTTAAACAAGCGATTATAACTTTTTTGAAGGGGTTCGTTTCGCGGTTTTAAAACATAAAATTTATTGTAATTGCTAGCGCTAATTTTCCCTTTACTTATCATTGAAAAATCAGGTACAAACTTTAGCCGCATAGACAATCTATCTGCCAACTCAAAAAAACCACTTAAATCATTAATATATCTAGGCTGCGCCACTACAAACAATTCGTGAATTCCAGCTGTTGAAGCATTTTCAATGGCGTCCGTTAAGGAAACGGCAAATTCTTTTTTGCTTTTATAGGGTATGTATGATTCGGAATTGATAATTCCCAAAAAGTTCGAAAAATAATCATTGGTCTCAATTTGAGCAGCCAATTCGATTCCCGTTTTATTAAAACCCCAAATCGCGATATTGTATGGTTTTTGTAGCCAATTTTTGGCATTGACTGCGACATAGGTAATGGCAATTCGGGAAAAAAGAACATACACTAATAAAAAACTGCCAGTAAAAATATTGGATTCAAAGCCAAATTTATAATTATTTGATTCAAGAATCAGGTAAATGTAACTTTGCCAAAGAATAGCATGCATCAAAAAAGCGCGCCAAGTATTGCGATAAAAATTGTGCAGATTAAACTCGGTATCTAAGGGATACAAGCGAAAATACAAGGCGGGAATTATCCAGCAAAGCAGTTTTGCGCTTGTTAGATTGTGTAGGAAAAAAAATCCAAAACTTACATCTGATAAAGAAATATATCTTAAAAAAATAAAAGATGCCGCGATAATGGCCAATACATCGGCTAGGATACAAGAAAAAATAAAACTATACTTATGTCTGTTTTTCATTTATTATAAAATAATTTTTTGGTTTTTTTGAATAAAAAAAATGGAGGACAATGCCACAAATGCTAACGTAGATTCCCTTATACCAAATCGCTATGGACTATTTAAAAAATGTGCTTGGTATAAAATTCATGTATCGGATTCTAGTGACTATGTTTCACATTAAAAAATGTTGCTACTCAAAAAAATTGAATAGCAACAAAATTCAATATAGTTAGATAAAAAGAAACATAAATACTAATTACAGCGCGAAGGCGAAAGAAAGAAAGTTCTTGCCGAATATTCCCATACATCCCCAAGTTGTGTAAATTCAGATTTTAATACGGTACGCCTACGCTGGTATACAACATCTCTATAGATAATACGGAAATCGTAAATCTTGTCCCATTCCAGCAGCTTCGTGCTTAATATTCCTCCTACAGACGGAGTAAAAGGCAGCCATAAAGCAGTTCCTGCTAGTTTATACTCAATAGGCCCCGAATATCTAAAATTACCATTAGGACATCTCGTTTCTAAATCAAAGGAAAGTACTGGATTTGTTGAAACAACAGTGTTAGTTATTGTGCCAGTCGTGGCGCAGGCTAGAAGATCTATAGTACTATAAGGAATTCCAGAAGTAGATGAAGCGTCATAAACCGTAACCGTAAAGTTTACATCTTGTGGCAAAAGCAATTCAATTTCATCTCCATCTGTAATTGTTAACGTTTTAGTAGCAAGTAACTGATTGTCGCCCCCTTTTACATTGACGTCAATACGTGCAGTCACAACTTCATCAGTGGTGGTCGACACGTACTTTAAAATTGTGGTGTTAGCGCATTGTGGCAACAAATAGGCAACCATCCAAGTGGAAAGGTGACTCACCTGAATCGTTACTTTTAAACCACCCGTAGCTAGATCGTTTTCAATAGTGGCTTCGCCCTCTCTCTTCCATACTACACTATTTTCATCTTTACTCCAAACCGGCAATTTATCCCCAGCTTTTATCACAGTTTTGCTTACAGGATTAAACACTCCTTCAGATAATTTAATTTCGAAAGGGATTGGGGTGTCAAATGATTTAATAGCTGTTCCGCCTATATTGGCAGTAATATCAACAGCACCTGCTAATATAATAGTAGAAAGATCTGTACCTGTAGTTGTCGATGCTTGCAAACCTCCGGGAAGGGAACTTATTGATGCAGGCGTGTCAGCACTGTAA
>CAMDGJ010000224.1 GCA_945897545.1 Flavobacterium psychrophilum | reverse complement strand
TATTACACGGAAGATGGTTCTAAAATTTGCGCCAGACCTAGTGGTACAGAACCTAAAATTAAATTTTACATCAGCGTTAGTAATGAACTGAACATTATAGAAAATTTTACAAAAGTTGAAACTGTTCTTAACAATAAAATAAAAAACATCATTACTGCGATGCAGTTAAGCTAAAATGAATAATTTCAAAAAAATATTTCCTTTTATAATTCCGTATAAAAAATACGCTTACGCCAATATTTTTTTTAATGTACTATACGCACTTTTTAGTACACTTTCTTTTATGTCATTGATCCCAATGATGCAGGTTTTGTTTGACCAAACCAAAAGAAATACGACACTGCCAATCTATAAAGGAATTTTTGAATTTAAAAAATATGCCGAAGATTATTTAAGCTATTATATCACTAATACCACAGATACTTTTGGCGTGGGTTACACCTTATCAATTATGGTTGTTGTAATAATTTCGATTTTCTTATTGAAAAATTTGAGCGATTATTTAGCGATGTTTTTCATCACCTTTCTACGGAATGGTGTTTTGAGGGACATGCGTAATGCGATGTACAAAAAAACCATCGATTTGCCGCTTTCCTTCTTTTCAGAAAAAAGAAAAGGAGATACCATTGCCAGAATTTCGGCTGATGTCAATGAAGTGCAGACTTCATTCCTATCGATATTGGAGCTTATTGTAAAAGAACCGTTGACGATCCTATTCACCATAATTGCTATGCTTACCATCAGCATGAAATTGACTCTTTTTGTCTTTATTTTTATTCCGGTTTCGGCTTACATTATTTCACTTATTGGAAAGCAATTAAAGAAGAAATCAACACGAGCCCAACAGGAACAAGGTATCTTTTTGTCAACTATCGAAGAAACTCTTGGAGGCTTGAAAGTCGTAAAAGGCTATAATTCCGAGAAGTATTTTAACCGAATCTTTCAAGAATCGACTCAACGGTTTTTTGTTTTATCAAATAGTATTGGAAACAGACAAAATCTAGCTTCGCCTGCAAGCGAGTTTATGGGAATTATGGTTATCGCCATTTTGCTTTGGTATGGCGGACATATGGTTTTGATAGAAAAAACCTTGAACGGCGCCTCGTTTATTGCTTATATGGGATTGGCTTACAACATTCTTACTCCTGCAAAATCCATTTCGAAAGCTTCTTATGCAATCAAAAGAGGAAATGCCGCAGCAGAACGAGTTTTGGAAATTCTCGAACAAGAAAACACAATAAAAAGCAAGAAAAATGCAGTAAAAAAAGATTCTTTCGATTCAAAAATTAAGATAAAAAACATCAAGTTTAAATACGAAGAAGAAACCGTTTTAAAAGATTTTTCACTCGAAGTAAAAAAAGGACAAACCGTTGCACTCGTTGGTCAATCGGGAAGTGGAAAAAGTACGATTGCCAATTTATTGACTCGTTTTTACGATGTAAATGAAGGGTCGATTTCAATAGACGGAATTGACATAACAGATATGAATCTCCAGTCGCTTCGCGGTTTGATGGGATTGGTGACGCAAGACAGTATTTTGTTTAATGACACTATAAAAGCCAATATTTCACTTGGAAAACTAGATGCATCCGATGGCGAAATTATCGAAGCATTGAAAATCGCAAATGCTTACGAATTCGTCAAAGATTTACCACTTGGCATTTACACCAACATTGGCGACAGCGGGAACAAACTATCTGGCGGACAAAAACAGCGATTGTCTATTGCTCGTGCGGTTTTGAAAAATCCTCCAATTATGATTTTGGACGAAGCGACTTCAGCATTGGATACTGAAAGTGAAAAATTTGTTCAAGTGGCGTTAGAAAATATGATGCAAAACAGGACTTCGATTGTGATTGCGCATCGCCTTTCGACCATTCAAAAAGCAGATAAGATTGTAGTAATGCAAAAAGGAGAAATTGTGGAACAAGGAACTCACGAAGAACTGATTGCACTAACTGGAACTTATCATAAATTGGTAACGATGCAGTCGTTTGAATGAGCATTTTAGATTTTAGATTGCTTCGCCCGTTCGCCCGTTGGCCTCAGGTGCAGATTTTAGATTTATGGAATGCAGATAAAACAGATTTTTAATTTTTAATTACCAATTTTTAATTCAAAAAATGTACCTCCACAACCCAAACATTAAACTTCCTGAAGATCCTAACACTATTGTTTGGAAATACTTAGACTTATCAAAATTCCTTGATTTATTGATGTCAGAGAAACTTTTTATGTCTCGATCTGATAAATTTGAAGATCAATACGAAGGCACTTTCAGCGAACCAACTTACGAAGAAATAAAAAAACTTTCCGTAAACAATCCTGAATTTCTTAACTATTATAAATCACATCGCGAAAAAGTTGCTGTTAGTAGTTGGCACATTAATGAATATGAATCGTTCGCGATGTGGCAAATTTTCACCCAAAACAGCGAAGGTTTAGCGATACAATCTACAATTGGAAGATTGCAAAATGCAGTTATTCCCGAAAAAAAATACGAGCAATACATTGGTGAAGTCAACTACATTGATTACAAAAAAGAATACATTCCGTTTGACAATATGTTTTTCCCTTTTTTATTCAAGAGAAAAAGTTTTCAGTACGAAAGAGAAGTTCGCATTATTTCGGATGTTACACAAAGCAACACCAAATTGAACGATGGTCTAAAAATAAATGTAGACATCAATCAGTTAATCGAAAAAATCTATATTCACCCGAAATCAGAAAACTGGTATAAAAACCTCGTGATTGAATTAGTATCAAAATTAGGATTCGACTTTACGATAGAAAAATCAGATTTGGAGAGTGATATTTTGATATAAGATCAAAACCTCATATTCACCTTAACATTAAAAACTCTTGTGGTCATATAATTCGGAATTGCGTATTGATTTTTAGAATACACATCGCGAACCCAAGTATTGGTAATGGCATTTTGATTGTCAAAAAGGTTGAAAATCTCTAAACCAATGGCCAATTCCTTGAAAGCTTGTAACCATCTTTTAGAAGTTGGATTCTGGTCATCGATTAAAACTTTAGAAAAACCCACATCGGCACGACGGTAATCATTTAATCTACTTTGGTACAAATAAGGATCAGCGTACGATGGTGAACCTCCAGGTAATCCTGTGTTGTAAACTAAATTTAGGTATAATTTTATACTAGGAATCTTTGGCATATAATCTTGAAACAAAAGTGCAAATTTCAATCTTTGATCCGTTGGTCTAGAAATAAACCCTTTGTTATCGATATTTTCTTCGGTTTTCAGATATCCAAAACTAAACCACGATTCCGTTCCGGGCACAAATTCTCCGTTCAATCTAAAATCAAATCCTTGGGCATACGCTTTTGCATTATTATCAGCAACATATCGAATTCGGACATTATCCAAAGTATAAGTATTGACATCCGTCAAGGATTTATAATACAGTTCCGAAACCATTTTGAAAGGACGATTCCACAGTTTGAAACTATAATCGTTACTCAAAACAATATGTACTGATTGTTGCGCCTTGACATCCGCTTTTACTACTCCATCGGCATCGCGCAATTCTCGATACGAAGGCGGCTGATGATATAATCCTCCCGAAAGCCTGAAAAACATATCTTTGTTCCAATTGGGTTTCAAAGAAAATTGCGCTCGTGGACTAAAAGTAATTTGTGTCGAACTCATAATATTATCGCCAGAAACAGTCCAATTTTGCGAACGTACACCAGCATTAATCCAAATTTCGTTGTTGCCAATATATCCTTTTCTGCTCCATTGCAAATACCAAGAAAATCGATTAATGTCAACAAAATTGGTCGCTCTTACATTTTGATATGGAACTAAAGGGCCAGTATACGGCGAATACGGTTGGTCATTTTTTGGCAAAAATTTAATGGGTGGATTTATTGAAAATCCAGCAGAATCAATAACCTCCCATTCAATCACTCGATCCCGAATGGATTCACGGGTAAATTTTGCTCCCCATTCTAACTGATTCTTTTTAAAACTATGAATTCCTTTTAACTCAGTATTTATAATTAATGCATCCAAATCGTTTCGAGCGTGATTGAGTTGTGAGCCAATTCCTCTTGTAAAAGCCACATCTCCAAAATTTTCAGAACCAAAATTAGAATCCACTTCTCCCAAACGGTATTGTGCCAAAATATCAAAATACTCTTTTTCTTGAGTATGATATGCAGATGCAATCAATTTGTAAGTGGAATTTTTTGATGCACTAAAAGTAGATTTTACCGCTCCAAAAACGGTGGTGTATTTATCTTTTTCCTGTCCTTCATAATAAATCAACAAAGCCAATGGATCACTGATAGTTCCAAAATTTGTCTGGCGAGTCAAGGGTTGGTATTGATAATCATTGGAAGATATATTTCCCAGAAAACTCCAGTCCCATTTGTTCGAAGACTTGAAATTCACATTCGTTTGTAAATCGACAAATATCGGTGTAAAATTTGTTTGTGTTTCTTGGCTATCCACTAAAAGAGAATTATTCCTGTATCGAATTCCTGTTACTTGAGACCATTTCCCATTTTCAGAAACGGCATCAACGGCAAGGCTTGCGCCAAGAAAACTGGCTTCGGCAACGGCGCCGAATTTAGTTGGTTTACGGTAGGTAATATCTAAAACTGAAGATAATTTATCTCCAAATTTAGACTGAAAACCTCCAGCCGAAAAATCGACATTTTGAACCATATCAGTATTGGTAAAACTCAATCCCTCTTGCTGGCCGGAGCGAATCAAAAAA
>CAMDGJ010000223.1 GCA_945897545.1 Flavobacterium psychrophilum | reverse complement strand
CCTCTTTCGGAAAAGGAAATTTCAAAGCGCTATTTGAATCCATCGAAAGAGAGCAAGAACGAAGAGGAACACTTTGATTTTAGATTTACAATTAATTTCTGATTAGATAATTATGCAAAAAATCATTTCAAATCCAGTTTTAGACAGGTTGCCCGTTCATTTGAGACAATATATAAAGCCTCAAAATTACGAATTATATACCGCCCAAGATCAAGCAGTTTGGCGATATGTAATGCGCAACAATATTGAATTTTTAAAAATTCACGCTCACGAAACCTACCTTGAAGGCTTGACGAAAACAGGCATTTCTGCCAATGAAATCCCGAGCATGTATGGTATGAATCGGATTTTGCAAGAAATTGGATGGGCTGCCGCTGCAGTTGATGGCTTGATTCCACCTGCTGCTTTTATGGAATTCCAAGCTTATAATGTATTAGTCATTGCTTCGGATATTCGATCGCAAACCAACATTGAATACACACCAGCTCCCGACATTATTCACGAAACTGCTGGCCACGCTCCTATTTTGGCGAATGCCGAATATTCTGAATATTTACGACAATTTGGAATGATTGGCTCGAAAGCCATCACATCCAAACACGATGACTCTTTGTTTCAAGCCGTCAGAAAATTATCTATTCTAAAGGAATCAAAAAACACTTCCACTGCTGCGATTGATACCGCAGAAGCAGAAATCGAATACCTGCAAAACCTAAATGGCGAATTATCAGAAATGGCTATGGTGAGAAACTTGCATTGGTGGAGCGTAGAATATGGTTTGATTGGCACATTAACCGACTTTAAATTATATGGTGCAGGGCTTTTGTCCTCTATTGGCGAAAGCAAATTGTGCTTGTCAGATAAAGTCAAAAAATTAGATTATACAATTGATGCCGCTTACCAAAGTTTTGATGTTACCAAACCGCAACCGCAATTATTTATAACACCTGATTTTGCTCATTTAAGCAAGATTTTAGAAGAATTAGCCGATAGTTTATCCATCCGAAATGGCGGATTAAAAGGCGTTCAAAAACTAATTTTATCTGAAGAATTAGGCACAATCGAATTGTCAACAGGCATACAAATTTCAGGAATTTTCAAAAAAGTTAGGACCTCCCAGAAAGATCCTTCGCAAGTTGCCTATATCCAGACTGAAGGTGGAACCGCATTATCTAATAGAGACAAAGAATTAATTAGTCACGGAATTCAGAACCACGCTGATGGATTTGGAACCGCAATTGGAAAATTAAAAGGAATTCATCTTGCCATTGAAGATATGTCGCCAAGAGATTTAGAAGCATACAAAATTTCTGAAGGGCAATTTACTACTCTCGAATTTGAAAGTGGTGTTGTTGTAAAAGGAAAATTAATATCGGGAACACGCAATTTATTTGGCAAAATTCAATTGATAGCTTTCAATGAATGCACCGTAACTTTTGAAGGAGAAATATTGTACCAACCCAATTGGGGAATTTATCATTTGGCAATTGGCAAAGAAATTAGCTCCGCTTATGCTGGTCCTGCCGATATTACTTCTTTTGATTTAATAAAACACGTTGTCAACACAGAAACTATAAAAATTCCTATTTCAGAAGAAGAAAGACTTTTTCAAGAGGTGGCTGATTATTCAGAAGGAAAAACAACAAACCTTGAAACTTTGTGGGAAAAAATTAATTCTTATTCTACAAAAAATTGGTTGCTGATTTTGAATTTTTATGAAGCCAATTCCAAGAAAAACAACCAAGATTATAGTGCCAAAAGCCTTGACGAATTAACAAACTTGATGCAAACGCAACCCGAAAACAAACATTTGATCGAAAAAGGGCTGTCTTATTTAGAAACCACTAAACCCTTGAATTATGCCAATCTATCATAAATTAGGAAGTATTCCGCCCAAAAGACATACCGTTTTTAACAAACCAAACGGAGATTTGTACTACGAACAATTGTTTGGAACCATTGGATTTGATGGCATGGCATCGCTTTCTTATCATCATCATCGGCCAACAATGATTAAAGAAATAGGAAAGTCGATTGATGTGAAACCAAAAATTGCAGTCGCAGAAAATATCCATTCCCGAAAACTGATTTCGTTTGATGTTGCTCCAAATTCAGATTATTTGCAAAGTAGAACACCTTTATTGGTCAACAGCGATGTCATTATAAGTGTAGCTGCGCCAAGTCAATCGCTGACTAATTATTTTTATAAAAATGCCGATGCGGATGAAGTGCTTTTCATCCACAAAGGAAGTGGAACTTTGCGAACTATGTTTGGAAACATTTCCTTTGAATACGGGGATTATCTGATCATTCCGCGTGGGATTATTTATCAAATAAACTTTGATTCATCCGAAAATAAACTGCTGATCACCGAATCTTCAAGTCCTATTTATACTCCAAAACGCTATCGAAACTGGTTTGGTCAATTATCGGAACATTCGCCATATTGTGAAAGAGATTATAAATTACCCGAAAATCTAGAAACACACGACGAGATTGGAGATTTTACCATAAAAATAAAAAAGCAAGGCAAACTGCACGAGGTGATTTACAATTCAAATCCCTTTGATATTGTGGGTTGGGACGGCTATAATTATCCTTATGGGTTTTCGATACATAATTTCGAACCCATTACAGGTCGAGTGCATCAACCACCACCAGTTCATCAGACATTTGAGAGCAAAGGATTCGTAATTTGTTCTTTCGTACCAAGGCTTTACGACTATCATCCAAAAGCCATTCCGGCGCCTTACAATCATTCCAATATAGATTCTGACGAAGTTTTATACTATGTTGATGGCGATTTTATGAGTAGAACCGACATTGAACAAGGGCACATCAGTTTGCATCCGGGCGGAATTCCTCACGGTCCACATCCGGGAACTTATGAGAAAAGCATTGGGAAAAAAGAAACCTTAGAGTTAGCGGTAATGATTGACACATTCAAACCCTTGCAGATTACCGAAGAGGCTATTAAAATTGAAGATAAAAAATATTATAAATCGTGGTTGGACCATTAATCGAAATATCGAATCAACCATAAACCAAAATAAAATATGTTCCCATTATTAGAAAAATACAAAAACAAAACACCCGAAATTATTTTCGAATGGAATGATTCTCAAACTGATGCTCAAGGCTGGGTTGTCATCAATTCACTTCGTGGTGGAGCGGCTGGCGGGGGAACAAGAATGCGCAAAGGATTGACAAGAGAAGAAGTGATTTCGTTGGCAAAAGTAATGGAAGTGAAATTTTCAGTTAGTGGCCCAGCCATTGGCGGAGCAAAATCAGGAATCAATTTTGACCCACAAGATCCTCGAAAAAAAGAAGTTTTAGAACGTTGGTACAAAGCCATTTTTCCTATTTTGAAGAATTATTATGGAACTGGTGGTGATTTAAATATTGACGAACTCAAAGACGTAATTCCAATCACAGAAAGTTTGGGATTATGGCATCCCCAAGAAGGCGTCGTCAATGGACATTTTCATTCGCAAGATGGTGATGCCATCAAAATTCTGGGGCAATTGCGTTATGGTTGTTCCAAAATAATTGAAGATTCTAATTACAAACAAGATGGTCCAAAAAAATATGCGATTGCCGATTTAATAACCGGTTATGGAGTAGCGCAATCTGTGGTGCATTTTTTTGACATCTATTTCAAAGAAGATATTAAAGACAAAAGAGTCATTATCCAAGGTTGGGGAAATGTAGCTTCGTCAGCAGCGAGTTTTTTGGCTAAAAACGGGGCTCTAGTCGTTGGGATAATTGACAGAAATGGAGGTTTTATAAACGAAAAAGGATATAACTTAACAGAAATCAAACATTTGTTCGACACCAAAGATGGGAATTCACTCTCCTCACCAAACTTGATTCCTTTTGAGGAAATCAATGAAAAAATATGGAAACTCCAAGCTGATATATTTATTCCTGGAGGAGCTTCTAAAATTGTCAGTCCAGAACAAATCAAGTCGTTGATTACAAATGGACTAAAACTGGTTTCTTGCGGAGCTAATGTGCCTTTTACAGACGATGAAGTATTCTTTGGTCCAACAGCAAAATGGGCAGATGAACAAATCAGCATTGTTCCTGATTTCATTGCAAATTGCGGAATGGCGAGAGTTTTTGCTTATTTGATGCAACCCGATTCTGAACTGACAGACGAAAGTATTTTTGAAGATGTTTCAACCACGATTCGGAATGCCATTTTAGAAGTGTATCAAGTTCACGAATCCCCAACTTCATTTACTTATAAAGCATTGGAGTTATCCTTGACAAAATTAAATTCTTAAATAAAAAAATCCGTCCAAAAATTCTTTTCGGACGGATAATACATAAACTAATTCTACCAAATATTAATTAAAAGTGTTTCTATAAGTAAGACGAGTTTATTTGCAAAAAGGTTGTATTGGGAGTGGTTATTTTATAGAAAAAAATAAAAAACCCAATAAAATTAAGGCTTCAGCAGATGTGATTTTTTAAAAAAAATTATTTTTTTCTTTCGATAACATAATTCACCATCAAAATCAACGCGTCTTTAAACTCTGATTGAGGATAATTTCCTAAAAGCAGTAGTGCTTCTTGCTGAAATTGAGCCATTTTTTGTTCGGCATAAAGTAAACCGTTATGGTCTTTAACAAAGGCTATGACTTCTTTTACTCGTTTCTTATCTTTATTGTGGTTTTTGATGGAATTGATCAACCACGATTTTTCTTTAGAAGTACAATTATTCAAAACGTGAATCAATGGCAGAGTCATTTTTTGTTCTTTAATA
>CAMDGJ010000222.1 GCA_945897545.1 Flavobacterium psychrophilum | reverse complement strand
GGAATTTGAAACATAAGTACTCTGCCATTGGGCTTGACAAGTTCATAAATTTCTATAAAAGAAATTCCATTGGTGATTTTCTTGGCAATTTCGCCTTTTAAGCTGTCTAAATCTTTTCTTTGCAAACGAAATTTAGTTCCAACAATGTTATGTTTTTTGTCTTCTACACCAAACACGAGCCAGGCAAAAGACTTTCCTTTAAGATTTGCCTCGTTTGAAAGTGCCGAAAAGTATTTGCCTAATTTAGAGAAGTCGTAGGTGTTTTTGGCTTCTTTAAATTCAACGATTTCGTTTTCTGCGGTTAGACTGCACAGATTGTCTAAAACTGTATTTAATTGCTCTATGGTCATAACTATATGCTTTTTTAACTTTACCCTTTTGATTTTTTAGGGTCGCTCGATTTAGGATAGGTTCTTTCTTCTTGAATTCTACCGTTTTCTAAATGAATTTTGAGCGAACCGCCTTGGTTGTTTTTTAGAAATTCAGCACTTTGTTGTACTGCTTCTTTTTTGGTTTCAAATACTTTTGATGCTCTTTCGTTGCCTTCGCCAGTAAGTTTCCACTGGTCGTCTTCTTTTGTTAAATGATAATTTTTCATTGTGTTGGTTTTTATGGTTATTTGTTTACTGTTTTTTTTATGTGATTGAATTACCAATTCGTTCTATTTCTTTAAATCGTATTCTTATTGTACAAAAATTGGAAATGTAACTTTTTCAGTTGGCAAATGACCTCTCAAAATTTTACATTCAATGTAATGATGACCTAAATAAGCTGCATCAACTGTACATATTGTTTTATTATTAAAGTGTTTTTCAAAATCTAAATTTAAATGTTGCATATCTTCGGCTTGTTTACCTGAATTTCTTGCATACCACTCAATACTTTCAAAATTATGCATTACGAAAGGTCTATTATCTCGTAATAAATTAAAAATGATTTTCTTTTCTTTTGGAATTGACTTTGAATTAGGGTAATATCTTTGTTTACTTGTGCCATTTTCGTCTGTTAAATAACATTCAATTGTTATTGGTTTTTCTTTTATTTCTAAAATATCAGAAGCACTAGTTTTCCAAACAAATGGTAATGAAGTTAGATACTCTCTCCAATTTAAAACAAAAAATGGATAAGTGAATTGTGATGAAATATTATAGACTTTTTCTTTACTTTCTTGATTTTCAAAATAAGAATAGAACTCTGATTTTAAGTCTAATAATTTTTTCACATTTCCTCCAATTAAAATAGAATTATCATAAGCTTTTGCTTGAAGTTTAGCAGCCATATCAGTATGTAAACTTGTTGTTGTAAGCTCTTCACATCCTGCTATTCCATAATATGACCAAAGTACATTATCATTATCACCATAATCAATACCTGCTCTAATTTTTATTGGTTTTAAGTCATACTGTTTCATAATATTAGCTAAATCTACAGACACAAATTGAGTTAAAATTGAAATGGCATTTAACGCATTTATTGCTGCATCATTTGGCGTTTTATCTTTTCGAACAAATTGAATAAAAATACCATCACCTTGCAGTCTGTGTATATGACCACCGAATTGATTGGCAATTTCTATAGCCAAAGTCAAAAGACTATCTTTAATCAACCGTACTTCAAGCAATGAATATTTTTCTATTAATCTAGTCGAACCTTTTATATCTACAAAAACTGAAACACAATGATGATTTATATAATCCGATGATTGCAAATTATTAAAATCTGGATGTGGGCCAATTGTTATTTTATCAAAAGCATCATTATTATTACCAAAATGTTTTGTCAAAAATGATTTATCATACTTAAATAACACTTTTGGACCTTGAATTGGAGCAGGTAAATTTGGCATTCCTAATCCGATATAATTTTCGCTTGAATGATTTTGAGCTTTAAGTAAATTAGAACTAAATGTTCTTTGTTCTTTAATATATTCAGGAGTTACTCTGACTTTTTTTGATAGAATATTATCAAAATCAGTTAAATAATTTTCAAATAATTTCATAATTAAAAAATTAAAATTGTTACTAATAAAATTAATAATACCACAAGCTCTGCATAAACAAACTTCATTGCTATTTCTAAAAACTTATACTTGCTTTTTAAACCTTTGGCTAAATAGAAAGCTTGAATTGCCATATCTTCGTCTACATTTTCATCCGTTTGCTTTATTATAGATTTATGGTATTCTTTACCATCTGAAAACTCTGCAACCGAATTAAAGAAAATATGAGAATGGTAACTATCCTTACTCGAATTTCCTGATAATACAAAAGGATAAACAGCTCTTAACACAAAAAATGTTGTGCAAATAGTTAATATTACTAAAATGATTAAAATGACATTGAGATAAATCATATCACTTTCACAAACAATAAGTTCTTTGAATTTACTGTAATTAGCTATAATTATTCCGCACAAGAAAGTGTTTATTGCCAACAGAAAATTACCTTTTGTATTAGCTCCGTTAATATAATTGTCAAATCTTTGAATAATTAGTTTTGATTGATCTCTTTCGTTTATCATATATTATTATTTTAAATTTTCACTCTTGTTTTTCCCGTCAATAACTGCTGCATCAATCCTTTTTTCTGTAATTGCAATGTTTGTAGTTTTTGTTCGTACTGTTTAAGTTCTTCAGTTGCGGTATCGATTAATTTCACAATTTGTATTTGTTCCTCGATATCTGGCATTAGTAAAGGACATTCTAAAACTTCTTCTTTTTTTAGATTGGTTTGACTAACTCCGTTGTTGAAGGCTAAATAATAATTGTTTCTATTAATTTGATAATACAAAAACTTACTGTCTGTTCCTTCCTTTGCTGTTAAGGCACAAATACGTTGGTTGAGTGTGTATTTATTATCTTCCGGAATGTAAAAACATTTTGCGAATGCTTTACCATTGGGAATATCACTCATCACCATTGTAATATCGTTTTTGAATAACGGACAAAGATTTTCATTTGAAGCTTTAGCAACCTTTCCTTGTGTAGAAATAAATTTTGAATTGACTACAAAATAATCTCCCTCTTCATCAATGCAGTTTTCGTGTGCTTTACCATTTTTAAACACAGCCACTTCTTCAACAGATTTTAAATGCCATTGTGATTTATCGAAGCCTTTTACTCTCTTTTTACCTGAAAGTAATTGCTGTGCTAAACCAATGTTCCTATTTTTTAAATTTTCAATAATAGCTTTACAATTATCAATAGCTACATCCCAAGTTGATAGTATAGAAGCTATTTTTAGTTGTTCAGAAAGTGATGGAATTGGGACTTTAAGTTTTTTTAGTTCTGATTTAGATATGCTAAAAACAGAAGTTCCTGTTGCAATTTTCTTTAATTCAATACCAACTTTTGGATTATTAAAAATGTATGTTCTAAAACCTAATGCAGTTTTACTGGAATTATCTCTAGCTAAAAAAGTATGTAATCCAGCTACTATTTTTTTAGAACCAATATTTTTCAATTCAACAGATACACCAACACCGTCATAATCTTCCGAAGCATCTGCAATTATTAAATCACCATCTTCCAAATAGTTAAATTTCTGATTTAATATTAAATCATCTTTTATAAATGGAAGTTGTTCTAATTCACAATCTAATATTACATTCTTAAATTTAGAATGAATATCACCGTAATGAATATTCTGAATTTCATTTTCAGTTTTTTCATAAGTTAAATTATCTCTTGAAAAAGAATTAGTGGTGAATAATTCAAAGACATTATCAAATCGTTGTACATCCCAGTCAATCGGAATTATACCAACACAAGTATTCTTATAATTTGAAACATCCATAATTATATTAGATTTAACTCTTTCAAGTAGTTTTCCATTTGGTTTTCTACTTCGGTTAGTTGTTTTTTTAACTCGGTAATATTGGTATGCGTGGCTTTAATATCTACTTCTTCCTCTTCTTCAAACGTATCTACATAACGAGGAATATTAAGGTTGTAATCGTTTTCTATAATATCAGCCATTGTGGCACGATAGCTGTATTTGTCTTCTACAATAGCTCCTTTTTCGGTAGTTAGCGGCGTTGCTTCTTTGAATGATTTCAAAGCAATTACAATATGCTCAATGTCGATTTCTCTTAACTTATTTTGATTTTTACCGCTCTCGAATTCACGGCTGCCATCAATAAAAAGAATGTCCTTATTTGCTCCTTTTCCTCTGTTGAAAATTAATATTGCTGCGGGAATTCCTGTGCCAAAAAATAGGTTCGCTGGTAAACCAATAACGGCTTCTAATAAGTTTTCATCTATTAGTTTTTTACGAATTTGTCCTTCGCTACTGCTACGAAACAATACTCCGTGTGGGACAATAACCCCAACTTTCCCAACATCTTCATAAGTGGTTTCTATCATATGACTGATAAAAGCATAATCGCCTTTGCTTTTTGGAGGAACGCCTCTATGGAAACGGTTGAACTGGTCGGAAGCTGCTGTATCGGCTCCCCATTTGTCAAGTGAAAAGGGTGGATTTGCTCCCAAAATATGGAATTTCATCAATTTGTCATTTTCCAATAGCTTTGGATTGTTGATGGTATCGCCCCATTCTATGGTCGCACTATCTTGTTCGTGCAAAAACATATTCATACGACATAAAGCCCAAGTACTTCCGTTATTTTCTTGTCCGTAGAGTGAATAGTTTTTTCCTTCTACTTCATTTCCCATTTTGATCAATAGCGAACCCGAACCACAAGTAGGGTCGCACATTCTGTTACCGGGTTGTGGATCCAATAATTTAGCTAATAGTGTGCTGACTTCACTTGGCGTATAGAACTCGCCCGATTTCTTACCACTTTCCCCAGCAAATTTTGA
>CAMDGJ010000221.1 GCA_945897545.1 Flavobacterium psychrophilum | reverse complement strand
AAAGTAATAAAAGGTAGTTTTTCATATTTTCACAATGCTAATCAATGCAAATTTATGAAAAAATTTAGAATAGTAAAAGTAATATTAAGAGATGAATTTTTTTTGTAAATAATCTTTTTATCTCATTTCGGAAAAAGTATCTCCTTTTTGAATATCACCCGATTTAAAACCACGATTAAACCAATACATTCTTTGTTCTGAACTTCCGTGAGTGAAGGAATCTGGGACTACTTGACCTTGCATTTTTTTCTGGATGGCGTCGTCACCCACAGCATTCGCGGCGCTCAAGGCTTCTTCAATGTCGCCAGGTTCCAATATTGCGTTTTTGTTTTCGTTGTAATGCGTCCAAAGTCCTGCATAGAAATCAGCTTGTAATTCTAGAGCTACTGATAATTTATTACTTTCAGCTTCGCTTTTACCTTCTTGCAATTGGCGCATTTTTGAAGAAGTTCCTAAAATGGTTTGAATGTGATGTCCAAATTCGTGCGCTAACACATAGGCTACGGCAAAATCACCGCCTTCAGCACCAAATTTAGTTCTCAATTCTTCAAAGAAAGTCATATCGATGTAAATAACTTTGTCTCCTGGACAGTAAAAAGGTCCTGATGCAGAACTCGCTCCACCGCAAGCTGTTTGCACTTGACCGCTGAACAAAACTAGCTTTGGAGCTTCGAATTTCAAATTATTTTCTTCAAATATTTTTGTCCAAATGTCTTCATTATCCGCCAAGAGCGTTTTTACGAATTCGCCTTCTTTTATTTCTTCAGGAGTTAAAGCTCTCGCTTCGGTTTGTGGCGCTTGTTGATTGTTAAGTTGTTCTAAAATGGGTGTAATCATTTGGGCATTTTCTCCACCAAAAGTATTTAATAATAAGATTACAATTCCCAATATTCCGCCACCAACAACGGCTTTTCCGCCGCCAGACATTCCTCTGCGGTCTTCCATATTGTCACTTTGCCTTCTTCCTATCCATCTCATATTAAACGTTTTAAGTTAAAATTAAATATTAATTCTCGGTACCTGATATTTCCTCTAACTCTTTAGTCTCTTCGACTCCAATTATGGTTTTATAAATCACATAATTCATCGAATATATAAATGGAAAGCTGAAAAATATTCCAATACACAAGCCAAAAATTCCAAGAGCTGCCCCAATTCCAGCAACGATTATTAATCCGAAAAGCACTAAAGGTTGTTTTGACACGACGATAATACTAGATTTTATAGCTTCAGTTGCGTTTAGATTACCAAAAACTATTAATGGAATTGTTAAAAAGGTTACAAAGGATATTAAACTAGTTATTATGGTGCCAATAATACTATATCCAGTTGATTCCATAAGCATTGTCAGTCCAGTATTTACTACTCCAATGATAAATACAGCAATAAAAAGATTGAAAAAGTATGGAAGTTTGTAATACGAAAACATAGTTGCTACATGAAATTCTTCTCCTTTTTCACCGCAATCAGCCATTTTAAGGAATCCTGCCATAAATGGATTTATAATAGCCGAAAATAATAGTATACCTAAGTTTAGTGGTATTGCGATTTCTGTGGGTATCACTTTTGCATTTGACATTCGTTTCATTTTGTTGCCAAATTCTTCAAAGTTTTCTACTCCAACATAGGAAATTAATCCAGTCATCATTACAATCAAAAGTATTATCGAAAAAACCAAAAGCATTAAACCCGCATACAACACTATTTTTTTATAATTTTCGAATGCATGTTCAAAAACAGTCCCAAAATCTAATTGGTATCCGTTGCTTCGTATTTCTTCTATTCTTACTCTTGTTGACTTCATATTGTATTTGATTTAATTTATTAATGGATTATAATTTAAGATAGACTTCTTCAAACGGTACACGGAACCGTTCCCCATAAACTCCGTTTTCTTCTCGAAGACCACAAGCAATTATCATATTTATTTCAGACGATGAAGGTAAATTTAGTACTTCTTTTACCATTTTGGAGTCAAAACCTTCCATAGGACAGGTGTCGTAATGTATAGCGGCCATACTTATCATAAAGTTTTGCGCAGCAAGCCCAGCGCTTTTATGCGCTACAATACGCATATCGCTTTGTCTCGCTTCTCGATAAATAGGTCTGAAAATCCCAATAATTTTGAATGTAAAGAATTTGATTGTTCCCAATATTCCTAAAAAATCAGCATAAATACTTGGAATAATTTTTTGATAATAATTTAAGGCAAATTTCTCTCTTTTTGAGTACTCCGTAGCTGGTTTATCACCGTATTGCGATTTTAAAAATGTTATATTTGATTGTTTTCTTTTCTTCCACAAATCTTTTCTTGCAACAACGACCAACATCTGTTGTGCAGTTCTGGCGGCTCCTTGATCAAAACAAGCAACGGTGAGTTGTTTGAGTATTTGCGGTGAAACAATATGGTAAAATTCCCAAAGTTGCATGTTGCTACTTGTTGCCGCCAAAGTTGCTAATTGAATACACTCTTTTACTTTCTCTTCATCAATAGATTCTTTTTTAAAAACACGAACAGATCGGCGAAATTTTATGGCTTCACTCACTGTTTTTTCATTGGTTACAACCATTTTAGTATTTTTTTAATTGACGATAATTTGTCATTATAGGGAGCATAACGTGTTGGTAAATCTAACCAGTTCGCTTTTTTAATAATACTTTTTTTATGAGAAAAAGTGTCGAAGCTTAAACTTCCGTGGTAAGCACCTATTCCGCTATGCCCAACACCTCCAAACGGTAATCTTTTATTGGCAAAGTGTATCATTGTATCGTTGATGCAACCGCCACCAAAGGAATATTTTTTGATGATTTTTTTAGAAAATGATTTATTTTCAGTAAAAACATATAAGGCTAAAGATTTTTCATATTTGGCAATTATGGCTTCAATTTCAATTTCTTTTTCGTAAACAAGAATTGGTAGTATGGGGCCAAAAATCTCGTCCTTCATAACTTCAGTTTCTAATGAATTTTCTTCAATGAGGGTAGGCGCAATGTAGCAACCTGCAGCATCGCTTTGGCCGCCAAAAATAACCTTTTCAGAATCAATCATATTAACTAATCGTTGCCAATTTTTTAAATTTACAATTCTGGCAAAATCTGGAGAATCATTTGGGTTTTCGCCATAGGCTTTAGTGATTTCTTCTTTTAAATAGTCGACAAAATGACTTTTCATATTCTTTTGAATCAAGATGTAATCAGGCGCAATACAAGTTTGCCCAGCGTTTACAAACTTTCCCCAAAAGATTCTTTTTGCAGCGAGTTGTAAATTAGCGGTTTCGTCAATAATACAAGGGTTTTTTCCGCCAAGCTCTAGAGTTACAGGCGTTAGATTTTCAGCTGCTGCTTTTGCCACTATTTTTCCAACAGCAACGCTTCCGGTGAAGAAAATATAATCCCAACGTTTTGCAAGTAATTGTTGTGAAACTTCAACTCCACCTTCAATAACTTCTACGTGATTTTTATGGAATATTTTACTGATTATTTTGGTAATAATTTCGGAAGTTTTTGGCGTGAGTTCCGATGGTTTAACGACCACTTGATTACCTGCTGCAACAGCCGAAATCAATGGACAAAGTGCTAATTGAAAAGGATAATTCCAAGGAGCAATTATCAAAACTTTGCCGTATGGTTCTTTATAAATATAATCAGTAGAAGGGAAGTTGAGGATGGATGGAAACACTCTTTTGGGTTTAGCCCAATTTTTCAAGTTCTTTATGGTATCTTTTAATTCAATAATAACATAACTCGTTTCAGTAAGCACAGCTTCAAAAGCGGGTTTTTTGAAATCATCATACAAAGCTTGAATTATTTCGTTTTCATGAACTATAACAGCATTCAGTAACTTGATTAAGACTTCTTTTCTGAAATTGATGTTGGTGATATATTCCATAATTTAAAACTATAATTAAGTTCTAAAGATACATTTTTTTCAAATTAAATGGCATTCCAAATAACATCATTTGGAACTGGAGCGACAAGTATTAGATTTTCTTTGGAAACAGGATGTATAAAAGCCAATTTTCGAGCATGCAAATGGATTCCTCCATCAGGATTGCTTCGGTCGAAGCCATATTTTAAATCTCCTTTTATCGGCGAACCTATTGCTGAAAGTTGTGCTCTAATCTGGTGGTGTCTTCCGGTATGAAGATTGATTTCTAAGACGAAATAGTTGTTCAGTTCTTTGATGATTTTATAGTCTAAACTCGCTAGCTTACCCTCAGGAACTTCTTTTAGATGCGCTTTTGAAGTATTATTTTTTTCGTTTCTTTTTAGATAGTGTACCAGTTTATCTTCGGGATTTTGAGGTTTATTTTTCACGATTGCCCAATAGGTTTTTTGGGTTTCGCGATTGCTAAACAATTCATTCATTCGAGTCAAAGCTTTACTGGTTCTAGTAAAAACAACGATTCCTGTCGTTGGACGATCCAATCGATGTACCACTCCAAGAAAGACCTCACCGGGTTTGTTGTATTTGTCTTTGATGTATTCTTTGACGACATCGGATAGTGGTTTATCGCCCGTTTTGTCGCCTTGCACAATATCGCCCACACGCTTGTTCACTACAATTATATGATTGTCTTCGTGCAGAATTTGGAGATTATTTTTGTCGGATAGTATTTTCATTAATTATAAGGCTTCTTTATTTTGATATGAAAATAGAAGTTTTAAAATTGCTTTGGGTCAAGCTCATTTTATCTAGCTGGTTTTTTGAAATATCTTTTTTTTCTTTAGTTTGAATTACAAAAAATAACTTTTTATTCAAAGTTAGAACAGAATCCAATTGCTTTTCTGTTTGAATCATTTCAGCCTTGCCATTGCTGTAAAATTGTCCT
>CAMDGJ010000220.1 GCA_945897545.1 Flavobacterium psychrophilum | reverse complement strand
TAAAGATATTCCTGATAATTCATTAGCAGTTGGAAATCCTGCAAAAGTGATAAAGAAATTAAATTTGTAATTTACATAACTAAAAATCTTATCAACAAATCCAAAATCTGAAATCTAAAATCTAAAATTAAATTTTACCTTTGACCATTCAATAAAACACAAATTATGGTTTATAAATTTAGAGTAATTCTCGATACCGAGGAAGATATATTTAGAGATATTGCGATACTTGCAGACGATACTTTAGAAGATTTTCACAATGCTATTTTCAACTCTTTTGGTTTTGATGGGATGGAAGTGGCTTCATTCTATACTTGTGACGACACTTGGAATCAAGAAGATGAAATTCCAATGTTTGATACCGGTGATATTCCGGGAGAACAAAAAACGATGAGCGATTATATGCTCTCCGATATTTTGGATAAAGAAAATACCAAAATTATTTATGTTTACGATTTTATCAGTATGTGGACTTTCTTGGTAGAACTTGCGTCTATCGAAGAAATTAGTGCGGGAAACAGCTATCCAGAAACTATTTTCTCTGTTGGTGAAATGCCCGCCGAAGCTATGGAGAAACACTTTATTGCCGATGATGAAGAGGAAGATTATAATGAATTTGAAGATGATCTAGACGAAGACGACCTTGATATGTTCGAAAGTGACGATAGCTTTGAAGACTTTGGATTCGAAGAGAACTGGAATTAGAGCGTTTAGCATTCCTATATAAATAGTGTACACGATTTAATAAAAATTTATTTTACTTTACGTTTTTTGATTTACAATTTTTATTTATAATAAATATTGTTTTAAAAGTCTTGATTATAAAATTTCAATTCTTATCAAACGATTTTGATTATGTTGATTTTATAAAATAAATCGCAAATAAAATTTTATTTTATGAAATTTAAATTATTTCTTGTACTCTTTTATGTGTCGCTTTCTTATTCTCAAGAAAACAATACTATCGATACCACCAGCAATAAGTCTATAGCTTTTTATTATGGTTATGGTTTCAAAACTGGCTTACTATCAAAAAACAATTATTATTATACACCTACCCTATATATTTTAGAATATAAAACAAAGTTAATTGATAAAAAAAAAACATCTTTTTCGTTGAGGTTTTCTGCGGAGTATAATAATATTGAATTTTGCGAGTCTTATGTTTCAAATCCATGCATTGAGTATCAAAATAAGGAGTATGGTTTAAATTTTAGTTTTGATGTTTCAACAAAAATTTCAAAAAAACTTAATGTATATTCTTTTTTGGGAACTGGTCCTCACTATCTAAAGACAAAATTAGCTAGACAAGCCAGAGGATTGATATTTTCGGATGTTTTGGCTCTCGGTTTGGCTTATAAATTTTATAATAATAAGTATTTGCTCGATTTAAGGTATAGTTTAAGACACTTATCAAATGCTGGACTTGCAAGACCGAATGTGAGTATTGAAAACAACATTTATTATATAGGTATTGGTAGAAATTTGTAATAATTTCGACAACTTAAAATAAAATTATAAGTTTATACGACCCCTCACCGATTTATTATTCAATTTAATAATAATCGCTTTCGAAAACTGTTTTTTTTAAGTCAAGAAGATTAATTTTAAACATAACATTAATAGTAGTACAATAACAATCGAATAAAAATATTCAAAAAATTATTTTTAAAAACAAATATTTAAATAAAATTCCATAAAATGATCAACTTATTCAACGCACATATTGAAACCTTATCCATTCACAGAGTGGGTAACAAAAGTCGAAACGAGGTCATTTTCTTATCAGAACAAGCCTTTAATCTGAATGATGAAATTGTGCCTTTAATCAAAGAATATTTTTTTAAACCTTTTCGTGAAAAAGAGGAGAACTACTTTCAATTTGCACACGAAGTAGATCTAGAATACAATGATATGTTCCAATTTGCTACTCAGATTTTCGAAAATCCAAGTAGTTTACACGAAATTTCAAAACAAATAACAACGCATTTATTTGAACAATCGAACCATCCACACATTAAAAACGGAGAAGTTTATGTAACGCATTTGACAAACGTAAATATTGACAACAATTTGGTAGATGCAATAGGCATTTTCAAAAGTGAGTTACAGTCTGATTTTTTGCAGTTTGAAGAAAAGGAGTCAAACCTTAAAATGATTTTACAACAAGGAATCAACCTGAGCAAGTTGGATAAAGGTTGTATCATTTTTAATTACAAAAAAGAAGAAGGATATAAAATTTTGACTGTTGACAGCAATCGCTACGATGCACGTTATTGGCTTGAACATTTTCTCTCGGTTGATGCCTTTGAAGACGAAAATTTCATCACTAAAAAATACTTGAAATTTTGTCAAGGATTTGCTAAAGATGTTGTTTTTCCTGCCGAAGACAAAAAAGAAGAAGTGATGTTTATGAATCGCAGCGTGAATTATTTTGCAAAAAACGATCAGTTTGAAGAAAGTAATTTCTTGAATGAAGTTTTAGATAATCCGGATTTACTTCCTGAATTCAAAAATTACAAAGTTGATAAGGGCGAGAAGTATAGTATTGAAGATATCACTACTTTTCCAATAGCTAATTCTGCTGTTTCTGATGCCAGAAAATCAATTAAAAACGTAATCAATTTAGATACCCAAATTCAAATTAAAATGGATTTTATAAATCCTGAAAGTGCCGAAAAATATGTAGAAAAAGGCTGGGATGAAGAAAAACAGATGTATTATTATTTAGTATATTTTAATAAAGAAATTAAAAATTAGTAATCATTAGTTAGAATAATTAATTTTTAAAATCCTCAATTAGCTCATAATTGAGGATTTTCTTATTTTGTTACTTTTTAAGCTACAAATTTTTATTACTATCTTTAATGACGAATTTTACTTTGTAAGTATTTATATCAAATATAATCAAAAAAATGCTTTTTATCGATTTTATTGCGCATTTAATCGTTATTAATATACATTTACAGAATCAAATCTAAAACCATGTATTATGAGCAGTATTATTATCAGAGAACAACTATTCTCCAGTAAAATTTTATGTTCGTTTTTCGGACACAAAATCACCACCACCAGAAGTATAACGAATCATTTCAAGGAATATAAATGTTCCGTATGTGGTTTAGAATTGACAAATGATATTAAGGGTCATAAAATATTTTTGACCCCACAGCTCAAAGATATTAATGAATTATTAATTAGTGTTTACAAAAAAAAGCATATTTCTAGTTAATAATATTATCCTTAAGCTATAACACGATGCTACTACTATTACTAATAAAAAGTCTTTTGTTATTAAAACGAGCAATGATTAGAAAACGAATTGCTCGTTCAGCAAAGATTGATATTTGGACATCTACGAAATTCTTTTAATTTTTTTTAATAAAGAGTTATTCGAGTAATTCAGTATTTTTATAATTCCTAGCAATAAAATCAAAGGCCGAACTAAGAACATTTCCCATCGATTTTGCTCTTTTAAAATTAATGTCGTGCGTTAACCTGTATAATTCTAATTTTAATTGTTCAACATTTTCTTGAGGAGCAATGGTATCGTTGCCCATAATGTGTAATAATTTTTTGATTCTATTTTCAGCCGAATAAATTCTTTTAGCTAAAACAGACCGTTCTTCATTTTTATATTGCTCAATAGAAGTCTTTTGTAATTTATCCTTAACTAGTTTTACCATTGGATAATTTTCTTTGAAAAATTGGGGACGATACACTTTAAAATTGCCTTCATAACATTGTTGATCAAAATCTATTGCACGAATTCTATACACCACATGGTCAAAATCATGAATAGGAACAATAACATAATTATAAGCTCTCATATCTCCAAGAAGCCTAATCATCGACCTTTCGTTAAACTTGACGAATTCTTTGGCTATTTGTGATTTTTCAACTTCAGAACAATTTTCTAATAGTGTATTCATAAAAACATCCCCTGGAATTCCCATAATATGTTCTTCAATAAGAGTGTCTTTGTATACTAAAAAGTTTATTTTATCTGGAGATAAAATATGTTCTAATTCAAGTCCATAAACTCTCGAAGCATCAGCTTTTTTGACATAAAAATGGGTGTAATTGTCGTTTAATATATTTCTAATTTTTACTCGAAAAGGTTTAGAATTCCCAAACGTGCAGTAGTCAATTGAATCGACATTTAAATATTTTATGTTCTGCAAGTTCCCATCAGAATGCAAGTAAGAATAAATCTTTTTTAAATTCAGATCGATTTCATTTCTTTCAAATTCGCTATAGTACACCCTAATCCATAATGTATCCATATCCATTTTATCAAATACATTTATGGAACCTGAAAAACGCAATAGATCATCATAAAAAACTGAAACTTTAGATATACGATCAAAACGTTCTAAATAATCTAAAAAAGAATTATTCAAAGGATAGGTTGGCTTCTTAAATATCATTAAAGGTTCATGCATTTTGAATACTTTTATTACAAATTTACGTTAATATCATTTATTAGAAACAAAATCGCTCCATAAAAAAGTTTTCCCATTTAGGATGAAATACACTAAATTCAAAAACTTGAAAGGTTTTTATTCAAAGTTTTAAAAAACACGTATTTATAGTATATTTGCAATATTATGAAGTGGTTACAAGCAATTCTATTTTTTAGCTTTATTTGTTGCAATACAATTTTTGTATCTGCTCAAATTACTGTCGACGACACTAAAACACCACTAGAGCTTGTCGAGAATATACTTTTAAACAGTGACTGCGCTTCTGTTAATCTTGTTCAAGAAATAGGAGACAATTTAACTCCTGGTAAAAAAAGTTACGGCTATTTTACCAATGGTGGTGGTAGTTTTCCGTTTACCGACGGAGTGA
>CAMDGJ010000219.1 GCA_945897545.1 Flavobacterium psychrophilum | reverse complement strand
AATATACTTAATTCTATTTGATTTTTTAAAAACTGCAAAATATGAAATTTTGCTTGGTTTCATTAACCATTTGCCGATGTTTTTTTATGTTGATTTCCATTGTTTTGATTGCTAAGTACTAATTTACGTATTTTAATGAAACCCAATTATTTCTTCCCAGCTTTTTAACGTATGTCAATCCTTTTTCAGTACAAGAAGCATCTATAAATGGAATGTCCTCTGTATAAAATCCACTTAGCAATAGCGTTCCTTCCGGATTTAAGCAATTTACGTAGGCCTGCATATCATTCAACAAAATATTCCGGTTGATGTTTGCAATTATTAAGTCGTATTTTTTACTTTCTAGTAAGGCTGCATCTCCTTCGTAAACGGTAATGTGTTTGCAATTATTGCGTTCTGCATTTTCTATCGAATTGAGATAGCACCAGTTGTCAATATCAATAGCATCAATGGGTTGAGCTTCTTTCATTTCTGCTAAGATTGCTAAGATTGCTGTTCCGCAACCCATATCTAGCGTTTTCATTCCCACAACATCCATATCTAATAAATGTTGAATCATCATATGTGTCGTTTCGTGATGACCTGTCCCAAAACTCATTTTCGGTTCAATTACAATATCAAATTCGGCAATAGTTTTGGGGTGAAAAGGAGCTCGAACGTGACAATTTCCATTGACATCTATGGGCTCAAAATTCTTTTCCCATTCTTCGTTCCAATTGACTTGGTCTATTTCTTCGATTTTGTATGAAATAGTAAACTCAGGAGATTTCAAAACGAATAAATCATCAAGAATTCCATCTGCATAAAGTTCTTTTTGAATGAATGCAACAATTCCAAAATCACTATCGATAAAGCTTTCGAAAGGAAGTTCTCCTAGTTCCGCAATCAAAATTTCAGAACCTAGTTCTTTTGGTTCAACCGTAAAATGGAAGCCTAAATATATATTTGACATAAAATTGTTTTTCACAAAGGTAGTAAAAAAGATGGCAGCCTGCCTGTCGGCAGACAGGTGGTTAGTTTGCAGGAAGGAGTTTTAAACCAAGTGTAAAGTAATTTTCAATTCATTAGTGGTTTTCAGAATAGGTGAAATTTTGAAAAAGAAGAATTTTTCATGTACCAAAAAATGCGTATACTAAAATTATTCCATTAAAATATTTATAAAATCGATGATATAGTCCTATTTTTGCACCACAACAGATCACAAAATGTATAAACTTCTCATTCGTCCGATTTTATTTTGCTTTGACCCCGAAAAAGTTCATTATTTCACCTTTTCACTCATTCGATTAGTATATAAAATCGCAGGAATTCCATCTCTTTTTCGGTTAATATATGATGTTAATGACAAACGGTTAGAAACGGAAGTTTTTGGATTGAAGTTCAAAAACCCTGTTGGACTGGGAGCTGGCTTCGATAAAGATGCGAGCTTATATAAGGAATTGTCCAGTTTTGGCTTTGGATTTATCGAAATAGGAACGATTACGCCAAAAGGTCAAGAAGGAAACCCCAAAAAGAGAGCTTTTCGTTTACTTGAAGACAGTGCCATCATCAATCGAATGGGATTTAATAACGGAGGCGTAGAGTTGGCTATCGAAAAACTAAAGAAAAACAAAGACGTACTAATTGGAGGAAACATTGGCAAAAATAAATTGACACCAAACGAAAATGCGGTCGATGATTACCTTATTTGTTTTAATGCTTTATACGATTATGTCAATTATTTTGTTGTAAACGTGAGTTCTCCAAATACGCCAAACCTTCGTGAATTACAAGAAAAAGAGCCGCTGACGAAGTTGTTGCAAAGGTTACAAAACGAGAATTTGGCTAAGCCAAAACAAAAGCCAATTTTATTAAAAATCGCTCCTGATTTGACTGATTCTCAATTACTAGATATTGTTGATATTGTGAGGGAAACCAAAATTGCTGGAGTTATTGCTACTAATACCACTTTGTCACGTGAAGGATTACAGTCCGAGAATAAAAAAGAAACGGGTGGAATGTCCGGGAAACCTTTAGCAAAACGGGCTACAGAAGTCATTCGCTTTCTTTCAGAGAAAAGTAATAAAGCATTCCCTATTATTGGAGTGGGCGGAATTCATTCGGCAGAAGATGCGCTAGAAAAATTAGAAGCCGGAGCGAGTTTAATTCAGTTGTATACGGGTTTTATTTATGAAGGCCCAGCATTGATCAAGGAAATTAACAAAGCAATTTTAGAAAAAATGCAATAACGCAAATTGTACTAAAAGTCCAGTTAATAGAGCAATTCCAAAACTTAAAAGCGTTCCTATAAGCACATATTCGGTCAATTTGCGATCTTTTGCTTCTTTTAAATCTCCAAAACGGAAGATAGATTTTGCGGCTAATAAAAAGCCAATAGCTTCAAAATGTCCCGTGAGTATGAAGCAAAAAACAAATAATCTTTCTAATATTCCGATGTAATGACCTGCATTTTCGAGGGAATCATCATTTTTAATTTTGCTTTCTGGTGTCCAAATTGAAATGATATTTCGGATAATTATTGAAGTGGGTTTTGTTAGTAATATAATTCCTGTAATTAGTGTCCAAAACTGATTGTTGAAAACAGTAAAGTCAACGAGAAAATTTTGATAAATACTTGCAATTATCACAATACTAATCAAATGCAATACTTGGTCAAAAATAAACCAATTTCGTTTTGTATTCTTTTTTTGGAATTGCAATTTTAAAAAATCAATGAATCCGTGAGATATTGCCAATGCCAGAGCAAACCAGCCAAAAGTAATTTCGCTTACAAAAATCCAAGCTAATATTAAGTGTAAAAGTGTGTGAATATAAAGATAAGGACTCTTGTGCTTTTTTCTTTCTTTATCTAAAACCCAAGAGGACGGTTGCAATAAAAAATCGCCTAACAAATGCGCCAAAACTAACTTTATAACAATAATCACGCGCTGATCGTTTTGATTTTATTTCTAAAATAATTTTCCATTTCCATCATTAAATCAAATTGGGCACGTTTCCGTCTTCTGCTTACTGCAGCTTGATTTATACCTAATTTCAAACCAATTTCTTCTTGTGAAAGCGACGGGTTTTCTATGGTTATTAAAACAAGTTCTGCCGACTGTGCTAGCCAATTATTCATAAAAATTAAGCTTAATCGCAACATTAAATTGATTTCATTATCAAATGCTTTATCACCAGAATTGATGGCTAAATTGATTTTTTGTTTCTTTAAAGTTTCAAAAACTTCTCCAGATCTAGAAAAAGCGGCTCCATTACTTTCTGAAATTTTCTTTGCTTTGTAGGTCACCTCCCCAAAGCCAATACTCATTCTGACATCTAATTTTATAGATTTAAAATAAGCCTTGATATGTAAGGCAATAATCAGGGCTTCTGCGGGGTTTCTAATTTCCAATTGAAACTCATCACCTCTGTAAATTTCCCATTCTAATGGATTTTGACCAAAAGTAGCTAACAATTTTTTAAATTCATCAATCCAAATATTCGATGATTTTTTCCTTGAATTAATGATGTCTCCTGTTATTATGCTTGTCATATTTCAAATATAATTAAAAAATCTATTCAAAAAACATCTTCCAATATTAATTATTACCAAAAAGCGTAATAATGTAAATTATTACCAAAAAGCGTAATTAATGTAATTATTGTCAAAAAGCGTAATATATTAATTTATTACCAAAAAGTGTAATGTCAAGAATCCCGTAAAGGAGCGGAAAATCAATTTGCGAAGGAATCGCCTTTTAACTCACTTTAAATTTTTAAGCTTTTTAAATTTTTAAGCTTTTAAACTTTCTTATATTTGGGCTTCTATGGAAGCAATTAAAATAATAGAATGTCCACGAGATGCTATGCAAGGAATAAAGGCATTTATTCCTACTGAAAAGAAAGTGGCTTACATTCAGTCTTTGCTTCGTGTAGGTTTCGACACCATCGATTTTGGTAGTTTTGTTTCGCCTAAAGCGATTCCGCAAATGCAAGACACAGCCCAAGTTTTGGCACAACTTGATCTTTCTAAAACCCAAAGTAAATTATTGGCCATAATTGCCAATACTCCAGGCGCAATTGAGGCTTCGCGGCACCAACCCATTCAATATTTAGGTTTTCCATTTTCGATTTCCGAGAATTTCCAAATGCGGAATACGCACAAAACGATAGCCGAATCATTAGTAACGTTGCAGGAAATCCTTGAAATTGCCGATAAAAGCAATAAAGAAGTCGTGGCATATCTTTCGATGGGATTTGGGAATCCGTACGGTGATCCTTGGAGTATGGAAATTGTGGGCGAATGGACCGAAAAATTATCTGATATGGGTGTGAAAATCCTTTCACTTTCTGATACTATTGGTAGCTCAACTCCTGAGGCGATTCAGTATCTATTTTCGCATTTAATTCCACAATATCCAAAGATTGAATTTGGCGCTCATTTGCACAGTACGCCCGACAAATGGTTTGAGAAAATAGATGCAGCATACAATTCAGGATGCCGCCGTTTTGATGGAGCTATTCAAGGTTTTGGTGGATGCCCGATGGCAACAGATGTTTTGACAGGTAATATGCCTACAGAGAAATTGATTTCCTATTTTAATTCTAAAAAAGAAAGCACTAACATACGTGCAATGAGTTTTGAAAGTGCGTATAATGTAGCTTCAAAATTATTTGGAGCCTATCATTAAATGCAATAAAACACCAAAAAATTTGTTCTATAAATAGTTGATCGAATACTATATTATCATGAAAAAATTTTTAACAATAATCATTCTTTCTATATTGTCAGTGTCGTGTTCCAGCGATTTAGACTTTAATCAGGTCAATGACTTGAAACTAGAACCTATCATCGTTGCAAACCTAGTCTCTGTGGATGTTCCCGCAAATCAATTTGTGAGTGGTGGTATAGAGCAAACCTTGACC
>CAMDGJ010000218.1 GCA_945897545.1 Flavobacterium psychrophilum | reverse complement strand
GTTAAATCTTTTTTATACGCTGAAGCACCTTGTAATTGATACATTGGCAATTGAGTAAACATCCAGTTTATAGTTTCTTGATAGTTCATTTTTCTAATAAAGTAAATGGCGTTTAAAATATTTTTCGATTTTTTTAGTTTAATACTTGTTCGAAAAGTATCTTTAGTGCAAATTTCAAATATTTTTTAGAATTAATGAGTAAAATAATATTATATGTTTAGTTTAATACAAGTACAAGCCGATACTATCGCAAATGCTGCTTCAAATGTCGTTATTGAAAAAATTGCTACTACTAATGAAATCTCGGTTTTAGAATTTATTTTAAAAGGTGGTTTTTTCTTGATTCCAATTTCAATATTGTTATTTTATACTTTTTATTTGATTATTGAACGCTATTTATACATTCATAAAGCTTCAAAAATCGATGCTTTGTTAATGAGAGATGTTAGAGATAATCTAAATTCCGGTAAGCTGGATATGGCGAGATCAATTGCTGAAAGAAGTAAGACAGCTTCAGGCAATGTATTAAAAGAAGGGATTTTTGTTATTGGTAGACCTATTATTGAAATTGAGTCGAATATGGATCGCGCCGCCGATATCGAGATAGGCGAAATGGAAAAGCATCTAGGGCAACTAGGGCTTATTGCAGGAATCGCACCAACATTAGGATTTATTGGAACTATTTCAGGAGTTATCAAAATATTTTACAGCATTTCGGTTACCGAGAACATCAGTATTGGTAATATTTCTGGAGGTCTATACGAAAAAATGATCAGTAGTGGTGCTGGATTGTTAGTAGGTATTATTGCTTATAGTGGATATCATTTATTGAACGGAAAAGTCGATAATTTTGCGCTTAAAGTCCAAAAGCAAATCTTAGAATTTGTCAATATTATTCAAAAATCATAGAAGATGTCAATAAAGCGAAAAAGAAGATTCCACGCCGAAGTCGCTACGTCCTCGTTAAGTGATATTATGTTTTTCTTGTTGTTGTTTTTCTTAATTATATCAACTTTGGCGAATCCAAATGTGATTAAAATGACTTTGCCAAAGGCTAAATCTAACGAGAAAACCAACAAACAGTATATTAGTTTATCTGTTACCGAAGATAAGAAATTCTACATAGACAAACAACTTGTTTCATTCGAAGAATTAGAAACTACTTTAATGTCAAAAATGAATACCGATAAAGACCAAACCGTCATTGTGAGAATTCCGTTCAATCTACAAGTTCAGGATTTAGTTGATGTGTTGCAAATTGGGGTTAGAAACAACTTGAAGTTTGTGATTGCAACTAGTCCGAAATAAATGATTTCTCATTTGGTTGGTTGCCAACGGATTGAAATTCTGTGCTAGAAAAATGTTTCGTTCCTACGGAACTCAACGCAACTTTGCATTTCAATTCAACGGATTGAAATCCTGAAATCCGTTGCTACAAAATGTTTCGTTCCTACGGAACTCAACTCAACTTTGTATTTCATTTCAACGGATTGAAATCCGTTGTTATAAAATGTTTCGTTCCTACGGAACTCAACGCAACTTTACATTTCATTTCAACGGATTGAAATCCGTTGCTACAAGATATTTCGTTCCGACGGAACTATTAAATAGTAATCATTACGAGCCGTAGGCTCAATTTATATTGTAGGGACGGATTTTCATCCATCCAAATTTGGGCAAAAGAAAAAAAAAGCCTTAGGCTCGATAGATTTAGTTGATACGGATTTTAGCTACAAAATACTTAGTTCCTACAGCGGTATTAAATAGTAATTATCAAGAGCCGTAGGCTCGATTTATATTGTAGGGACGGATTTTAATCCGTCCACAATGAAATATAAGAGAAAAAAGAGCCGTAGGCTCGGTCAATATTGATTGTATTTTATTATTTTTGAAAACGAATAATGCCTCGATAATTTCGAGGCATTATTCGTTTAAATCTCTGTCTGTCAATCTGTTTAATTTGTGTTACCTGCCTGTCGGCAGACAGGTTCGCGTTCCAATTTTTAATTCAAATTGAAATTATAAACAATCTTCCCCACTTGTTTTTCTGGTGCATCGCTGCTCGCATCCCATCGTGTATTCATCGCAGCAATTCTGGCTTGATCGAGTAAACATTTTGCCGTATTCGTGGAGCCTTTTATTCCGGCAATCGCATCTATAGTTCTTCCATTTCTATCCACAGAAACTTCTACAACAACTTTTCCTGTTTCGTTACAGTTATATTTTGGAGCAGGTTTTGAAATCGCTTTTCTATTTCCTAAAGAATAACCAGTTCCGCCTCCAGAACCGCCACCACTTCCTGCTCCATAACCACTTCCTGTACCTATTCCGTTGCCAGTGCCATTCCCTCCGCCGGTTCCGCCTCTAGAACCTCCAGTTCCATAATAGCCGTTAGAACTTAAACTTCCGTTGGCTTTTCCTTTGTTTCCTGCGGTTTTGTCATCGCCATCACCACCTTTGTTTGAGCCTTTCATAATGTTGGACAGAGCATCATTTGTTGTATTAGAAACCTTTGGTTTTACCACAACAGGTTTTGGCTCTTCTTTTAAAATGGGTGTTGGTTTTAATGGTTTTACTTCCTGCGGAATTACCACGCTTTCTTCTGTGGAATTTTCCTGAGACAAAATAGATTCGTCTGGTGTAGCTTTTGTTGGTGTTTGTTTGGCTTGATTTTTCACCTCCAAAACTTCGCTTTTATAATTTGCTCCTGAGCCAAAATCGCTGTCGCCAAAATTTACGGTAACGCCACCGCCGCCACCAGTTAATTCCACCAAGTTCGCTGGAGGCCAAAACCTAATGAAGAATAAAATCAGCAACAGTGTTCCATATAAAAGAATGGAAATGGCTATTGATTTCTTTTGGTCAGATGAAATGGTCGAACTCATTTAAAATATAAATTTAGGATGCTATAGTAAAACGTTGAAAATTACTAAAAATTATTAGAAGTAGGAAACAATAGATCTTATGGGTTATAAATTTCTCCAGAACTATGATCCATGTCAGCTCCTGTCACGCTGCTCAAAACATTGATTTCGTCCCGTAATTTTAAAACGCCAAGCAAGGCAAATATTAAAGCTTCCTTGAATTCTAGAATTTTAGCCGATGGAATTATAATTTCCATTTCTGGCAAATACGATTGAATGCGTTCAATAATAAAATCATTGTAAGCACCGCCGCCAGTTATTAAAATTCGTCCTTTTTCGTCATTGCGAGTCCCGAATGCTTGCGGGACGGAGCAATCTAAAGCCAGAGCCGTTTGCAAAGCCAAGTGCTCGGTAAAAGTTCGTAATTTGTCTTCAGTTGGGATTTTATAACTTTCAATCATTGGCAAAACAAAATCTTTTACAAATTCAAAACCCAATGATTTCGGGAAAGTATTTTGGTAAAAATCCAAAGCGTTTAATTTGCTCAACAAATTTTCGTTGACTTTTCCTGTTCTTGAAATGTTACCTTTATCGTCATAATCCAAACCCAATTGATTGGCATAATAATTCAAAACCGTGTTTACTGGTGAAATATCAAAAGCGATTCTTTCTGCATTTTGTTCAAAAGAGACATTCGAAAAACCGCCTAAATTCATACAATAATCGTATTCTGAAAACAATATTCGGTCGCCAATGGGAACCAATGGTGCTCCCTGACCGCCTAGTTCTACATCCTGAACTCTAAAATCACAAACTACTGTTTGATTGATTAATGTCGAAATTTCAGGCAAGTTTCCTATTTGAAGTGTCAAACCATTTTGAGGTTGGTGTAAAATAGTATGGCCATGCGAACAAACTGCATCTAGTTTTTCAATTTTATGTTTTGCGATAAAAGTGGAGATAATGGAAGCCAGAAGTTTTGTATATTCTATGTTTAATTTATTCAACGCTATTTCTGAATAATCCACAGCTAATTTTAGATGATTAATCCAGTCTTTACTATAGCCAATTGTTTCGCTCTCAAGGATTTCAAAAGTCCATTTTTTGTTATCCAAGTTGAACTTTATATGTGCCAAATCAACACCATCAAGCGAGGTTCCCGACATAACTCCGATAACGTTGTAGTTATTTTTTTTCATTAGCCAAATTTACAGAATTAAAAATTTATCTTTGTTTAAATTTTTACAAAAATCACAACTTTTTATACGATAGTATTGTGGATTTTAATCTTACCGAAGAGCATTTAATGATTCAGCAAGCAGCCAAAGATTTTGCGCAAATGGAGTTGTTGCCGGGCGTAATTGAGCGTGATGAGCATTCTAAATTTCCAACTGCGCAGGTGAAAATGATGGCGGAACTCGGTTTTATGGGAATGATGGTAGAGCCTAAATATGGTGGTTCAGGATTAGACAGTATCTCGTATGTTTTGGCAATAACCGAAATTGCAAAAATTGATGCTTCGGCAGCAGTAATTATGTCCGTTAATAACTCACTGGTTTGCGCCGGAATGGAAAAATATTGTAATGAAGAACAAAAAATGAAGTATTTAGTTCCTCTTGCAAAAGGAGATGTCATTGGCGCTTTTTGTTTGTCTGAACCAGAGGCCGGAAGTGACGCTAGTTCTCAAAAAACTACTGCCATTGATATGGGCGATTATTATTTGTTGAATGGTACAAAAAACTGGATAACCAATGGAGGAACAGCATCAACTTATTTAGTGATAGCTCAAACCGATGTTGAAAAAGAACATAAAGGAATTAATGCTTTTATTGTAGAAAAAGGGTGGGCAGGTTTTGATATTGGTCCCAAAGAAAAGAAAATGGGTATTCGTGGATCTGACACACATTCCTTATTATTTAATGATGTCAAAGTTCCCAAAGAAAACAGAATTGGTGCTGACGGTTTCGGTTTTACTTTTGCAATGAATGTATTGAATGGGGGTAGAATTGGGATTGCATCTCAAGCACTAGGCATTGCCACTGGAGCTTATGAATTGGCTTTAAACTATTCGC
>CAMDGJ010000217.1 GCA_945897545.1 Flavobacterium psychrophilum | reverse complement strand
TAGGCAGTTCTGAAGCATCTAATTCAATAATAACATTGTCTAAATCACAACCAACTAATGCAGCCAAAACGTGCTCTGGCGTTTGAATTTTTACACCAAGCTTTTCTAAATTAGTTCCTCTTTGTGTATTAACTACATAATTTGCATCTGCTTCAATAACTGGTTGTCCTTCTAGATCAGATCTAATAAAGGTAAAACCATTATTAATTGGTCCTGGTTTAAAAGTTATAGTAACTTCTTTTCCGGTATGCAATCCAACTCCTTTAAGGGAAATTTCCGTTTTGATGGTCTTCTGTTTAACCATTTTCTCCATTTTTTTGGTTTAATATTTGTTTTTTTAAATCTTCTAATTCGTTAACAATTTTTGGTAAATTTTTGAAATGAACATACGATTTACTAAAATCATTGTAGCCAAATGTTGGACTTCCTTGCAGTATTTCATTGTCCTTTACATTTCTACCTACTCCGGATTGCGCCTGAATCCTAACATTATTTCCTATTGTTAAATGACCTACAATTCCTACTTGGCCGCCAATCATTCCGTTGTTTCCAATTTTAGTAGAACCTGCAACACCTGTTTGGGCTGCAATTACGGTGTTTTCACCAATTTCTACATTATGTCCAATTTGAATTTGATTGTCTAACTTTACTCCTTTTCTTATAATGGTTGAACCCATTGTTGCTTTGTCTATGGTGGTGTTTGCACCAATATCAACATTATCTTCGATGACAACATTTCCTATTTGAGGAATTTTTGTATAGGTTCCATCTTCATTTGGCGCAAAGCCAAAACCATCTGCTCCTATAACCGCACCAGAATATATTACACAATTATTCCCAATAATGGTATCCGAATGAATTTTTGCGCCTGCAAAAATAGTAACATTATTTCCCATTACCACATTTTCTCCTATGAAACAATTGGGATAAATTTTCACATTTTCACCCAAAACAACATTTTCACTAACATAACTAAAACTTCCTAAATAAAGATTGGCGCCATATTTTGCGGTATCCGAAATAAAAGATGGAAGTTCAATCCCTATTTTGTTGCCTTTTTTTGCTTGATCGTAAAATTCTAGTAATTTCGTAAAAGATAAATAAGCATCCTCCACTTTTATTAATGTTGTTTTTAATTCACGTTCAGGAGTAAAAGAACTATTTACGATAGTTATGGTCGCTTCAGTAGAGTAAATATAAGACAAGTATTTTGGGTTTGCCAAAAAACTTATAGAACCTTCAGAACCTTCTTCGATTTTAGACAGCTTGTATACTTCGGCTTTGGGATTACCAAATACCTCACCACCTAAAACACCCGCTATTTGCTCTGCTGTAAATTTCATCTTATGGGATTATTTTTTTTATAGGAATAAGATGGAACTCTTAATTAAGGTTGTGCTTTTATTCAAAAAAAAGGTACTGTTTCGTTTCATCTCGACAAAAATATAAAAAATAGATTTTAAATATACGCTTTTATACAAGTTGTTTTGGGAAACATATGTAATATTTGATTACAAATTTTGATAATGACTTCAAATACAATTGGTCAGAAGCTTCAACAACATCTTCAATAGTCTTGTCTTTTTTCAAAATCCGTATGGGTTCGGCTTGCTTACTATAAGCTTGATTCTTAATTTTTCCTTTAAAAATAAAATAATTGGTTTCTGCCAAAGTGATATTGTTTTTCAAAGCAAATTGTTCTGTTAGCACATGCAATTCCTCATTCGATACTTTTTCTTCACTTACTTTTATTTTTAATAAGTCTCTGTTGATAATCATTTTACTCAGCGAAGACAATATAAAATCATCTTGTCTTTGCCAAGATTTTAAAGCACTTATAATATCAAAATCATCTAATTGCGAAAACAAGTCCAAGTTTTCACTGTCGAAAGTATCAATTACAATTTTATTCTTCATAAAGTACTGCAATGGTTCACTGCAAGGTAAAATGATTCCTTTTTCGGTCAACTGTTTAGCACGTTTTAATACTTTCATCAAAATCAACTCGGCTACTAAGCTAGTTTTGTGCAAATAAACCTGCCAATACATCAGTCGTCTTGACATCAAGAATTTCTCGACTGAATAAATCCCTTTTTCTTCAATGACCAAAACATCATCAACCACATTCATCATTTGAATTAAACGCTCTGAATTTACATTTCCTTCAGCCACACCAGAATAAAAACTATCGCGTTTTAAATAGTCCATTCGATCCATATCCAGTTGGCTTGAAATCAATTGCAACATAAATATTCTATGATAATCTCCCTTAAAAACCTGAATTGCTAAACTCAATTGACCACCAAATTCCTCGTTTAACTGATTCATAAACAATAAAGAAATGGCTTCGTGATGCACGTCTTCAACAATACTTTTTTCCATTGCGTGCGAAAATGGTCCGTGACCTATATCGTGCAGCAAAATAGCAATATATAATGCATTTTCTTCTTCGTGCGAAATAGCGACACCTTTAAATCGCAAGACATCAACCGCTTTTTGCATTATGTGCATACAGCCTAAAGCGTGATGAAATCGAGTGTGATTTGCGCCTGGATAAACTAAATACGACAGACCCATTTGTGAAATACGTCGCAATCGTTGAAAATAAGGATGCTGAATTAAATCGTAAATTAAGGCATTAGGGATGGTAATAAACCCATAAATGGGATCATTAAATATTTTTAGTTTATTTATTTCGCTCACTATAACTTTGTTTTAGATTAACAAATATAGGGAAATTAAGAGGGAAAGTAAATATCCGTATGCGACTTTGGCATAAGTTATTTTAACAACTTGTGTATTCTATCCATAACTTATCTATACTGTACCTATATAGCATCTCTATTTTTATGGGGTAGGTGGGTTGTGGTTTGTGGGTTATGTTTTGTGGGGTTTGAAACTTTAAAACATGCATTTTAAATCAAGGATCATTTTATAGAACTTGAAAATAAATTTTAAAACTAACTATTCTCAATTGCGTAACTATTTTGATACGTTATTAAAGTTTCTTTCTTCTTAAAAACGCTATTACAGTTAAGATAGGTTACGTTTTGTAAAAGCAAATTATTATTAAAATCTATTAAAATAAATTGTAAATTTTCTAATTTGAAACTCTCTATTTTGAATTCATAACTTCGAATAAAGCCAATTTCTTTTTGTTCAATGTAGATGCCTGCTTTATGGGTATTTTCGATTATTGACTTATATGTATTAAATAATGGAAATAAATATTGCTCTTGATTTAATTCTTCAAATTTTAGTTTGCGAATTTTTTTCCCTTCTAACCAAATTTCTATCTGATTTTTATTGGAATTTAACAAACCACTTATTTTTTCACATGGTAATTTATCTAACGATGGAATTAAGGCTAGTTTTAAATGATGATAAAAAAAAGGGTCTAGTAAAGCCTTATATAATGGTAGTTTTAACCTAGAAGCAATATTGTCAAAATACTCTTGTTCAATGGGATTTAAAATAACTTTATTTAAAGTCCATTGTTCTCCAAAAAGATTTATTTTGAGGCTTTGCATAGAAAATAATTTACAATTTAATTTTTAACTCTTCATAAATTTTATCTGTAAATGGTGAAAAATTTAAATCAAAACGCGCATGGGATATAGATTTAAAAATTTCTTTTGCTTTTTCTATCTGATTGGCTTTAAGCAAACTATCAGCCAGCATAATTTTTAGATGATTCCAGTTTTGCTCACCCCATTGTGTAAATATTAATTCATGCTTACTAAAGTGCTGAGCAACAATATTTATGATTACTTTATATTGTCTGCATTTATGAAGAGAAACACACAAAAATAGCAGAGCTGTTATTCTATCGCTACTGTCTTCATATAATGATCTAAAATTGATTTTATTTACGTCTTTACAAAGATTTTCGAGTTCATTAGGGTTAAATTTTAGCGCATAAATTAATAAAATCCCTTTAAACTTCATTGATAAAATATTATGGTTTATTTCCTCAAAGTCTATGGCATTAATTTCTTCATAATGCAATTTAAAATTATCCCAATCTTTAATATCGGCATAATAATGTGCGAGCGTAAGATGATAGAAGGCATTAGCTTTTCGATTGTTTTTTTTAACATTATGGTAGTTGTGAAGTAAGGTTCTATAAAATTCAAATTGTGGGGTTACTAACCATTCTATAAAAAAATCACTTTCAAAACGATTCATTAAAACATTATCTAAATCAAAGTAATGTTCTGTTGCAATTTTTTGAAGCCATTTATGGCTTTGACATAAGGTAGATAACAAATGAATTATATAATAAATCTCATACCTATTTTTTTCGACATCAAGAAAAAGAGTTTCGGATTCAAAAATATTGATGAAAAAGTCTTTGTCTCCCTGAATCACTTTTACTAATATTATTTGAATAAATAGGTCGTAAACTTCTTTTGTGACTTCTAAAACTTCAATGTCTTCTATAATAGTTTGGTTGTCGAATTTGCCTTGTAGGCATTTCAAAAGCATTATTTTATTTTCATTAACCGGGAATTGATTATGATAATCGATAAAACTAACCCAGTCACTAAAACCACAGTAAACAGCACAATGATTTAGTGATTTAAGTGAGATTGTATTGTTGTTTTTAATTACATTAAAAAGGCGTCTAATAGTGTCCGAACTAACAATATTATCCATTTTATCGCTAAGAAGTTGACAATCGGTACTCGTCAAAATGTTATGAGTTTGTTTTTTGGACAACTCTTTTCTTAAGAGCTCTAAATGTTCCTCGTTTGGTTGGTTTTTGATTCTAGCCATTTTTTTTAAAGCTAAATTAGTAATAAATATTAAACAAACTCGTTATTTGCACTTATTTGCACCGCTATATATTTGACAAGTGGACTTCAATAATATATTTTTGAATAATAATTATTATTTATTGACTTTAATTAATGTTATAAAATTGAATTTAACGCCTAATTTTA
>CAMDGJ010000216.1 GCA_945897545.1 Flavobacterium psychrophilum | reverse complement strand
TTTTAAGGAGCAAAACTTTTTATGGTTTTTATGACAATTGCTCCCGCTTTTCGCTACAATCTCCCGAGAAAATCGGGAGGATTTCCGCTGCAATCGGGGCTAGTTATAACTTCTGTAGATTTATCAGCATTAAAAAACCCGACAGGTTTCAAAAACCTGTCGGGTTTGTCATATAAAGTAAATCCCTAATGACTCACTTTAGCCTCTTCTTCAGGATTGTGTTCGTGTTTAAAGAATACTGCAAAAGCTATCGTAATTACCAATGCATAACCGGCAAAACTCAACCAGATATTATGCCAGTTTCTTACACCATCTTGAGTAAAAAAGGTGTCTATAACTTGCCCGCTAATGATTCCTCCAAAGAAAGCACCAAAACCATTGGACATCATCATAAACAAACCTTGAGCACTGGAACGTATTGACGAATCAGTAGAAGTTTCGATAAACAATGATCCTGAAATATTAAAGAAATCAAATGCCATTCCGTAAACGATGCACGACATAATGATTAAAGCTGTTCCTCCAAAAGAAGGATCTCCATAAGCAAAGAATCCAAAACGCAACACCCAAGCCAACATAGAAATCAACATTACTTGCTTGATACCAAATCGCTTCAAGAAAAAAGGAATTGCTAATATAAATGCAGTTTCCGAGAATTGTGATATTGACATTATCAATGTAGATTTTTGTACTATAAAACTATCAGCATATTCGGGAATGTTTCCAAACTCGGACAAAAACACATCGCCATACATATTGGTCAATTGTAAAGCTGCTCCCAAAAACATCGAGAATATAAAGAACAGTGCCATTTTATAAGTGCCAAATAACTTAAACGCATTCAAACCTAATTTTTGGAATAAAGAGGAACCCTTTTCAATTAATTTTTGCGGAGGACATTTAGGTAATGTAAAAGAATAAATTCCCAAAATAAATGCAGCAACAGCAGAAATATAAAACATATTAGCCGATGCTTTATTTCCGGATAAATTAGTTAGCCACATTGCTGCAATGAAACCAATGGTTCCCCAAACTCGGATAGGAGGAAAAACCTTGACTACATCATAATTATTATTTTTTAAAATATTGTAAGCCACTGAATTTGACAATGAAATCGTGGGCATATAACAAAGCATTGCGCCAAAAATCACCCAATAAAATGTAGTGGGATTATCAACTTGAGGAATGTAACAAAGCGCCAAACCTCCTAGAATATGCAAAATTCCGTATAATTTTTCTGCATTTACCCATTTATCGGCAATAATACCCGTCAATGCAGGCATTAAAATAGAGGATAATCCCAAAGTTGAAAATATAGCTCCAAAATCAGCGCCACTCCATTGTTTAGTTGCAAACCAATAATTTCCAACAGTAATTAGCCAAGCTCCCCAAACAAAAAATTGAAGAAAACTCATCAATGTTAGCCGATTCTTAATATTCATAATAATTTTAGCTTAAATTTAAAAAATCACGTATCTAATGCTTAAATCTAACAATAAATTAAGTGAATATATCAAATCCTAAGATATTTATAAATAAAAAAACCACCTTGGGGAAAAGTGGTTTCTCTAACTAATTAACTAACAACAAAATCTGAATTATAATTTATATTAAGTAGGTTAGGTTTTTAAAATAGATTGTGGGTCAAACTTTTTAAATTCTTACTAACTAAGTATGCGGTTTTAATTTATCTATGTAAATATAAAACAAATAACGATTATACGAAAAATAAAATCGATGAAATACACAAAATAATTAAATACATATTATTTTACTTATGTATTATCAAATTAATTAAAGAAATTGTTTTAGAATATATTATGGAGATAATCTATCAATCTTCCAGGAATAATCATCCTGCAACTGATACCGAATTCTGTCGTGAAGTCTATTGGGTCTTCCTTGCCAAAACTCAACTTCTACTGGACGAACCAAAAATCCTCCCCAATATTTAGGTCTTGGAATTTCTTTGCCTTCTAAATCAATTTCCAGTTGCTTCAAACTTTCTTCTAAAACGATTCTGGATATAATTACCTCGCTTTGATTGGAAACAATAGCGCCAAACTTACTTCCTGTAGGTCGAGATTCAAAATAACCATCTGAAATTTTCTCCGAAATTTTCTCCGCAATTCCTTTTATAATAACCTGTCTTTCTAGCGAAGGCCAAAAAAAGGAAAGACAAACATTTGGATTATTGGCAATAGCCCTACCCTTTTCGGAATCATAATTAGTGTAAAATATAAATCCTTCATAGGTAAACTGTTTCAACAAAACAACTCTTGACTTTGGAAAGCCATCTAGACCAAAAGTCGAAACCGTCATTGCATTAACTTCGCCTCCCGAAGTGTCGGGACCACCAAAATCCTCTACTTCGTGAAACCATCTATTGAATAAATTGATTGGATCTTCGGGAATGTTAGTCTCCAAAAGTTCGCTTTTATCATACGATTTTCTATAATTGCTTAAATCTTCCATTACTTTATTTCATTCTTTAAATGCAAAAATACTCAACTAATTTTCATTTATTAAATCAAAACTCAAATGATTTCCCATCATCCGCTAAAAGAATGTTCGGAAATATAGTTTCAGCTTGTTCCTTAAAGAGTTCAATACTTTCGTATCGAGTGGAATAATGTCCTAAAACTAGATTTTTAACATTAGCTTTTAAAGCAATCATTGCAGCGTCTTTGGCTGTAGAATGCATTGTTTTTCTAGCCAAAGCTTCCTCTGAATCTAAAAAAGTAGATTCGTGATACAAAACATCAACTTCTTTTATATTAGGAATTATACTTTCGTCATAAGCAGTGTCCGAGCAAAAGGCGTAACTCAGCGGTGGAACAGGATCGAAAGTCAATTTTTGATTTTCAATAATACGACCGTCTTCAAGAGTAATATCTTTCCCGTTCTTGATATTTCGATAATAACATTTGTCGATTTCATAGTTTTGAACCGAATTTAAGTCTAATTTACGTTCTCTTATTTTTTCTTGAAACAGGAAACCATTGGTGTACACCCTATGTTTTAAAGGAATTGTCTTTACAATTACCTTATCATCTTCAAAAACAATTTCACTTTCTTTAGATTCCAATTCGTAAAAAAACAGGCCGTATTTAGTCCAAGAATTAGACAATCGCAATTGTAGATTTATAATTTCCCGTATACCTTTAGGTCCATAAACATGTAAATCGGTTGTTCTATTTAGCAATGCAAAAGTGGAAATCAAGCCTATCAAACCAAAAAAATGATCACCGTGTAAATGCGAAATAAAAATATGATTGATTTTAGAAAATCTGATTTTGTTTTTTCGCAACTGCACTTGCGTTCCCTCGCCACAATCAATTAGAAATAATCTATTCCTGATTTCTAAAACCTGTGAAGTCGGATTCGTAAAAGTTCTTGGTGTTGCTGCATAACAGCCTAGGATGGTCAGATTCATTTTTTGAATATAAGTTGTGAGTTATGGGTTAAACATCTAACTCTTAACTTTATTTTTTTTTTAGAAACCCAAATCTCGTTCAATTTCCTCCATCTCGATAATATCGTGGGCTTCTTGAATTGATCGAACAACAGCCAGTTTTTCCGAAACTGCATTATGGTCAAGATCAGAAGTAACTATAATAAATGATTTTTTGGCTTTCTTGTGAATTTTTGATAGCGGCATAAAACTATTAATTTCTTTTACCGAAAGGTTATTATGCATTCTGATATCAATAATAATATTATGTTTTTCAAAAGATTTATACTCGTGAGTCACTTTCATCAAAAATGAAACCAAATCACCTTGTGTGTCTTTAATACAAACGGTATGTCCTTTTTGATTTACTTTCATTGTTTTGAAAATTAAAATAACGCTAATTTACTAATAAAATTGAGGAATTACTAATTCTTGTTCCAGAAAATCTATTGGATTTTTGAAGCCAATAAATATATTACTGCCATACGAATCGCAACTCCATTTTCAACCTGATTTAAAATAACTGATTGCTTGGAGTCGGCAACATCCGATGTGATTTCCACGCCCCTATTAATTGGTCCTGGGTGCATAATTATTATTTCTTTATTTAGAGAATCGAGCAAAATTTTATCCACTCCATACTGTTGGGCATATTCCCTAGTTGATGGAAAATAATTCACGTCCATTCTTTCATTTTGCACACGAAGCATATTCGCTACATCACACCATTCTAGCGCCTTACGTAAATTAGTCTCCACTTTAACTCCAAGTGATTCAATATATCTTGGGATGAGTGTTTTTGGACCACAAACTTTGACTTCGGCACCTTGCATTTGAAGGGCATAGATATTGGAAAGCGCCACTCTAGAGTGCAATATATCACCCACAATCACCACTTTTTTTCCGGCTACATCTCCTAATTTCTCTCTTATAGAATAACTGTCTAACAAGGCTTGTGTTGGGTGTTCGTGTGCTCCGTCTCCTGCATTTACGATGCTTGCTTTCACATTTTGGGACAAGAAATGAGCTGCTCCAGGACTGGAATGTCGCATCACCACCATATCGACTTTCATCGAAAGAATGTTGTTTACGGTATCAATCAGGGTTTCTCCTTTTTTAACTGATGATTGTGCCGCCGAAAAACTTATGACGTCAGCAGACAAACGTTTTTGGGCTAATTCAAAGGAAAGTTTGGTTCTGGTACTGTTTTCGAAAAAGATGTTGGCAATGGTAATATCTCGAAGTGAAGGCACTTTTTTTATGGGACGATTGATAACTTCTTTAAAATGATCGGCAGTTTCAAAAATGAGGTCAATATCTTTTTTATTGATATATTTAATTCCTAATAAATGATTTATACTTAACTCGCTCATTTCCTATTATTTATTTATTAAATAAACGGTATCTTCTCCGTCTTGCTCTTTCCAACACACTTTTACTTTTTCGTCATTGATGGCATCGACCTGACGACCTCGATAATCAGGTTGAATAGGTAGATGACGACTAAATCGACGATCAATTAGCACCAATAATTCTATTTCAGATGGTCTTCCGAAG
>CAMDGJ010000215.1 GCA_945897545.1 Flavobacterium psychrophilum | reverse complement strand
ACATAATTTTTTTCAGTAGCTTTCTATTGTCCAAAACTTCCTTTGAAAAATTTTTATTATTGTGACTTGCTTCAATTCCAAAGTAGTCAAAAGAGGTTCCCATATTTAGTTCAACTCCATTTCTATCTACCAGAGATATATCTACTGCTCCACCTCTATTATGAATTGAACCTTTGGCAGGATTTGCAACATATTCAGGATTTTGAACAATTTCCCACATTTTTTTCTGAACATCTATTGGACGATAGCAGTCGTATAATTTTATTCTATATCCCTTTTTCATGAATTTTAGATTGGCTTTCACCAATGCTTTTACTGTTTTTAATCGCAAATAACATTCCACACAATCGTATACTTTTGCTTTCAAAAAATTATCAGTTGTAGCATATTTCATATCATAAACAAAATCCTGACAATAGTCCTTAAGATTAACAAACGATGTGTCATTTGCTACTTTTAAAGGAATTTTTACAGTAAGCGAACTTTCATTTCGAAGCGAATTAGAATTGCCTGCCCAAGGTTTTTGGTAAACCATATTTGGGTTACATGAAATTATAAGGAAAAATCCCAATAGAATACAACCTTTAATAATTGATTTCATAACAGTATAATTTATCCCAATGCCTTAATTAACAAAATTTCAGTTTTTCCTAAATTATTAAATATTCTTGAAATTGTAATGAAAAGCCTCTTTTTTATTGGTAAATGTAAGAAATTAAAAAGGTCAATTACTAAAACCATTAAAAAAGTGGGTTTAAGTATTAAGAATATTGACTCTTTTTCAAACTAGGAATAAAGCTTTTGAAAATTTTTTTGAGAAAATACCACAAAAAAACCTCTAGATTTCTCTAAAGGCTTTTGGTTCAAGTGAAGGCAGAAGGATTCGAACCTTCGACCGCCTGCTTAGAAGGCAGGTGCTCTATCCAGCTGAGCTATGCCTCCATTGCTCAATAAAAAAGTCGGGGTGGCAGGATTCGAACCTGCGGCCTCCTGCTCCCAAAGCAGGCGCGATAACCGAGCTACGCTACACCCCGAAAGCGAGTGCAAATATAAGATTATTTTCTGCCTATCCAAAACTATTTATCAAATAAGAAATAAATTTGTTTAGAATCATAAAACGGTTTTAGATAGTTTGAGATTCGTTCTTAATTGAGGCATGGAAGTAAAGGCATTACAACAGTGCTTTGGTCTTTAACCACTATGGACTGGGACAAGACACAAAACGACGGAATTGATTTAGAAAATAAGTTTAAAAACTACCTCCATCCAGGCGCTATCGTTTTGATGCACGATTATGATTTCGGAAAATCAGAAGAAATGCTGGTTGCATTGGATAAAATGATACTTTACGGGAAATCGCAAGGATACAAATTTGTGACAATTGAAAATATTAAGTAATAATGACAATAGTGATATTTTTCTTTCTATAAATTATAAATAAGGCCTATTTATGGATTACTTTTTCTGATTTAAATGCTAATCTCTATTTCACTTAAAAGCTTATCTTTGCATTCTAAAAAAATAAACTTATTTTATAAAATGTCACATACAATTGAAAAAATTAAATGCCTTATTATTGGTTCTGGTCCTGCGGGTTATACAGCAGCCATCTATGCAGCTCGTGCTAATATGAATCCAGTTTTATATCAAGGAATGCAGCCTGGAGGACAACTAACCACGACTAATGAAGTTGAAAATTGGCCGGGAAATCCTGAAGGAATAACTGGTCCACAAATGATGGTTGGTATACAAGAACAAGCAGAACGATTTGGTGCTGATGTCCGAGATGGATGGGCAACCAAAGTAGATTTTAGCGGTGATGTTCATAAAGTATGGATTAATGATAGCATCGAATTGCATTGCGAAACTGTAATTATATCCACAGGAGCATCTGCAAAATATTTAGGATTAGAATCTGAACAGCACTACTTAAAAATGGGAGGTGGAGTTTCAGCATGTGCTATTTGTGACGGCTTTTTCTATAGAAATCAGGAAGTCGTAATTGTAGGAGCAGGAGATTCTGCTTGCGAAGAAGCCCATTATTTGTCAAAATTGTGTTCTAAAGTCACAATGTTAGTGCGAAGTGATAAATTTAGAGCTTCAAAAATTATGGAAGCTCGTGTTCGTAAAACTGAAAACATTAGCATTCTATTGAATCACGATACGGTTGAGGTATTGGGAGACGGTCAGGTAGTGACGGGTGTGAAAGCAAAAAATAAAACTACAGGTGACATTTTTGATATTCCTGCTACAGGTTTCTTTGCCGCTATTGGTCATACTCCAAACACGGCTATTTTCAAAGATTTTCTTACCCTTGATGAAACCGGTTATATTATCAATATTCCCGGAACTTCAAAAACAAATATCAATGGAGTTTTTGTATCTGGAGATGCTGCTGACCACGTTTATCGTCAGGCTATTACTGCAGCTGGAACTGGTTGTATGGCAGCATTAGATGCCGAGAGATATTTGGCCTCTAAAGAATAATTTAATTTTAGAAAATATAAAAAAAATCATCCCGTTTTGAGGGATGATTTTACTAATTTTTGGCAAAAAGTGATTCTTATTTTTCGTCTACGCTTCCGCCGGAAGATTCTTCTTTTGAGATTGTTTTTGGGATTTTATGATAACTTATAGAACTTCCACTTGAAGCTTTTGCATCCAGTTTCACAATTGGATAAACAGCCGTGCTGCTTCCGCTTGAGGTTTGCGAAACCACTTCGTTAGTCATTAAGTTTTCGGCATTAATTTCGCTTCCACTTGATGCTGCTGTTTCTAGTTTTAAAGCTTTCCCGCTGGCTTCAATACTGCTTCCACTGGTACTTTCGATTTTGATGGTATCAGCTTCAACACTAATTTTGATTTCACTTCCACTGCTGGATTTCACATCTATTTCTTTGGTTATTAACGTGTTTGAACTTATAATTTCAGAACCGCTATTTGCACTCAAACCTGTAGTTACGGGCATTTTTACATTCACAACTGGTGTTTCGTTTGAATTATAGCTTTTATCGGATTCAATAATCAAAACACCATTTTCTATTTTGGTGATGATATGCTGCTGCAAATTGTCATCGGTTTCCACTGATATGGATTTGTTTTCGGATTGTTCTACAATTACCTTAATTCCTCGACTGACCTCAATTTTTTTGAAATCTTGGATTGCATTTCTGGTTTCTGTTGTGATGTTACCGCTTCCTTTGATTCCGTTCAAATTCATAGAATGTCCACAGGAAGAAAATAATAAGGCCATTAAGGTAACGATAATGAATTTTGTGATTAATGTGATCAACTTTATCATAATTAATTTGTTTTGATTATTACTCCATCTTTATTTACTGATAATCCTTTTTTGTTCCCAGTTTTATTTACTGTAATAACTTCACCATTTACTGAAACTGTAGTTGTAACAGTGCTATCGTTTTCTTGTTGACTTTCTTCAATTATATTAATTTCTTCACCCTGATTTGGACAATTCTGACATTTTATTTTATCGCTTTCTACTTTGTAAACAGCATCTGTAAAATCAGGATTCCATAAAAAATAATCTCCATCTGTTTGATCATAATTCCTCATTGATTTGTCTACTTTCAACAAGGTACCCAAAGGTAAGAATAAAGTGATTTCAATTTCTTGATTTCGGAATTTTTCTTTTAAATCGGTCAATAAATAATTGTCCAACGTTAATTGGTTTCCAATCATTTTATACCCATATTTTATTTTCTCTGCTCTTTGCTTTGCTTCGAATAAAGTCTTTCCCTTTGCTTCTTTTTCTATTTGGATGTAAGCTAATTTTGCATCTGTTTGTGCTATTTTGAAACTCACATTATTGGAATAAATCACATTATTTCCAGTAGAATCTAGCGTAATTTTAAAATCATTATTGTCATTTAAATCCTTGGCAAAATAATCATTGTGTTTAAACTTGATAAAAAGAGTGTCTGCAGGGTTTAAGTTGATATTCTCTTTTTTGACTACTCTTCCATCAACGGCAAAGGCAGTGGCTTGTTTTATTCCAACGGAAATCGCAAGTGAAACCGATATTAACCAAATGGCCAATAAGGTGTATTTTGCCACATTTCCAATAGATCTCAGGCTTGGTGACAATAATTTGAATCCTAATAATGCTAGGAAGAAAAATGGAATTCCAACTGCAAAAAACATAATTAGTCCAAAAATCCAAACTGGATAATCAGTAAAATTACCTGCATCAATAAAGTCTTGCCAAGGTACTTCAATTATAGAGGATGACCCTAAAGTAAATACTGCTATAAATAAGGCAGCCAATATAAAGAGTCCGGCAATTATCAAAATTACACCAAGAAATTTAGAGAAAACTCTCAAAACGGCTATAATAAAATCTCCTAAAGAGCTTCCAATTTTTTCGGCACCTGTTTTAACTCTATTTCCCATTTCGTCATAATTCGCATTTTTGAATTTTTCAGAAACATTTTCAAATTCTTCACGAACTTTTTTTTCGATATTCGAAATTGTAACGGGTTCCCCAGTCATTTCTAGTTTTTCGGCAGTTGTTGTAGCCTCTGGCATAACAATCCAAAGGATGATGTAGGCCAAGACTCCAGTTCCAAAGACAAATACAAGTGCCAACATAAAGATTCGTAACCATACCTTGTCAATTCCAAAATAATGGCCCAAACCAGCTAGAACGCCACCTATCATTCCATTTTCTTTGTCGCGATATAGTTTTCTATTTCTTGATGTAGAAAAATTTGAAGTTGTGCTTCCTGTTCCTTCATCGTCAATTCTATAATCCTCTGGTTGTCCCATTACGGTAATTACTTCGTCAACATCTTTCATTCCTACGACATGCTTGTCTGTTTTTTGTTTTTCGTTCAACAATTCAGAAACACGCATTTCAATGTCTTTTATAATTTCGTCTTGTCCAGATGAATTTGACAGTGATCTTTTGATTGCGTCAAAATATCGAGTTAATTTTTGGTATGCATCTTCGTCAATATGGAAGAACATTCCGCCTAAATTTATGTTTACAGTTTTGTTCAT
>CAMDGJ010000214.1 GCA_945897545.1 Flavobacterium psychrophilum | reverse complement strand
AGTGAGAACTATTATTTTATTTGATAAATCGGCTATTGCCCTAACCACTTTTTTTCTTTTTTTATCTGGTTCTGGCAATACTGTGTGAAAAACTGTGACAATAGGTTTGTTTAATGCTAATAGAAACGCAATTAAATAATCGCCATATTCAGATCTATGAAGCCCAAATTCATGTTGAATGCAAACTAACCCTATATCCTTACGTTCATTTATTTTCTCTGCAATTTGACGGTAATTATCTAAAGAATCTGTAGTTAAAATATACTTTACATCATTGCCATATTCGAACTGATTCTCATCATTTTGCAGTGCACATATTTCAATGGGGAGTGAATTCCCAAATACTTTTTTTATTGAATTTGCAATATCATTCGAAAAAGTTGCCAGTCCACACTCTCGTGGAGGATATGAGCTGACAATTAGCATTTTCATTTCTTTTTTATCTTTCATCCGAAATGGTGTTTAAGTTTGCATTCTGAGTTCTAACAGTAATTCATTGATGTCTAATTTTACGACAGCTATGCTCTCATCTGCCACGCCATAATATATATAAAGGTCATTTCCGAATAAGGCTTGACCCGAAGGGAATACTACATTATTTACGATACCCACTCTTTCCCATATTCTAGTGGGAGAAAATAATGGGTATTTCAGCCTTGAAATTTCAATTTCAGGTTTGTCTACATGCAATAAAGCTGCCATAGCGTGATATGTTTTCCCTGTTATTGTTTCTTGTACTCCATGATAAATTAATAACCAACCGTCTTCAGTTTCTATGGGAGGACCTCCGGCTCCAATATAATTCACTTCAAAAAAACCTTTTGGATCCAGAACAATATAATCGGTTAAGTTTTTTAGGTAATCTTCCCAAAAAGATTTTGTTAGATCCGCCCAATGATCAAAATATACAATTTGGATTCCTGGCCAAATGCGATGTAACAAGGCGAATTTCCCGTTTATTTTTCTTGGAAAAAGAACGATATCCTTGTCTCTAAGAAATCTAAACTTATCTGCAACTAATCCAATTTCGGCAAAAAGATTATATAAAAAAAGGTACTTTGGGTTAAGATCTTCCTTATTTTTATAGGTTATAAAGTCTTTATAGTCTTGGTAATTTACTTTTGGAGTAATTATACCGTGTTTTTCAAAATGAATTAAATCTTTTGAAGAGGCGAGTGCTCCCATTGCATTGATGCCATCATAAGCCGTATAGGTTAAATAATATGTATCTTCTATTTTTACAATTCTAGCATCCTCAACTCCGTGTTTTTCATATTCGAAATCAATTTCAATCAATGGTCGGTCCATTCTTTCCACAATATTGAAGGGGCCATCGGATTTAGCATAACCAATTGTGGAAATGTTTCCAAATTCTACAGCTCTATAAAACAAATGCACGTTGTTTCCGTCTTGGAAAATACCTGGGTTTAGTACTCCATATTTTTCAAACTCCATTTCAGTAGGTCCCATTAATATGCCAAGTTTTTCAATTGTAACCATAATTTTATTTGTTATTATTGATATTATTTTTAACCTTCAAAATCTGAAATTTATAACGGCTGTTTTTTTAATTCTTGAAGTAGTTCGTTTATGTTCATTTTTGCTACGGCCTTATGTTTATCTGCGGCACCATAATAGATATAAAGATCTTCGCCGAACAATGCGTGTCCTGTTGGGAAAACAACATCATTGACTTCGCCTTCGATTTCCCATTGTTTGGTAGGAGAAAAGAGAGGCAAATTTAATCGTGCTATTTCTACTTCTGGCTTATCTAATTCTAATAAAGCGGCCTTGGCATGATAGGTACGCCCTGTAGTTGTTTCTTGCACACCGTGATAAATTAATAACCAGCCCTCAGCCGTTTCGATAGGAGGACATCCTGCTCCAATGTAATTTACTTCGAAAGGTCCCTTGGGGTCAAGAACAATATAATCCGTTAAGTTTTCTATGTATTTTTTCCAAAATAGGTCATTTAATTCACTCCAAGCTTCAAAATATACAATCTGGATTCCAGGCCAGATGCGGTGTAACATAACAAATTTTCCTTTTATTTTTCTTGGAAAAAGTACTACGTCTTTATCTTTTAAGAATCGTAACTCGTCAGCAATGAGACCCATTTCCTCATAAAGCCGATAGTAATGATGGTATTTTGGATTTAATTTATTCCCGTTACAAAGCGCATAACGTTCATAGTCTTTATAGGTTATTTTTGGTGTAATTATTCCATGTTTTTCAATAGTGACTAAATCTTTTGAAGTTGCAAGTGCTCCCATTACATTTGAGCCATCATAAGCTGCGTAGGTGATGTAAAAAGTACCCTCAATTTTCACGATTCGTGCATCTTCTACTCCGCGACTTTCATAATCGAAGTCCCGGTTAATCAAGGCTTGATCACGTCTTTCTATAACGTTGCAAGGACCATCGGTTTTTGCGTAACCTATAGTCGAAATATTTCCGTTTTGTACAGCTCGATATAATATATGTACAGTGTTTCCTTCCTGATAAACCCCGGGATTTAATACACCATTGTTTTCAAATTCGTTGTTGGTGGGACTCAGAATTATTCCAAGTTTTTCTACTGCTATCATAACTCGATTGTTAATAATTCAATTACTTTTTGATTGGTTTTTTAATTGTCACTAACTTTTGCTTTTTTTAGCTCCAAAAGCAATTCGTTTATATCCATTTTGGCAACTGCAATTTGCTTGTTTGCCGCTCCATAATAAATGTAGAGATCATTTCCGAACAAGGCGTGACCTGTTGGAAACACGACATTGTCCACTTCGCCTTTTATTTCCCATTGTTTTGTAGGAGAAAATAGAGGAGAGGGGAGTCTTGCTATTTCTACTTCAGGTTTGTCTAGTTGCAATAAAGCTGCTTTAACGTGATACATATCTCCAAAAGCCATTGCTTGTATGCCATAATAAATCAGCAACCAACCGTCTTTAGTTTCAATAGGTGGACAGCCAACTCCAATAGAATTTACTTCAAAAACACCTTTGGGGTCAAGAACAATATAATCAGATAATTTTTGCAGATAATTTTCCCAAAATGATTTTGTCAAATCTTTCCAATGTTCAAAATATACAATCTGAATTCCTGGCCATAGGCTATGTAATAGGACAAATTTTCCGTTTATTTTTCTTGGAAAAATCACTATATCCTTATCTCCAATTCCTTTGAACTGTTCTTCCGATAGCCCTAATCCTTTAAAAAAATTGTACTTATAATGGTATTTAGGGTTTAGTTTATTACCGCATTTACGGATTAATTTTTCGAATTCTCCATAATTTATTTGAGGAGTAATTATTGCTTCATTTTTAAAGTGGATCAAATCCATAGATGTAGCGAGAATACCCATAGTATTTATTCCTTCATAAGCAGTGTAGGTTATATAATAAGTATCTTCAATTTTAACAATTCGAGCATCTTTAACCCCGTTTTTCTCGCTAGCTAAATCGGCACTTATTAGCGGTTCGGTATTTCTTTCCACCACTTTAAGTGGCCCGTCAGTTTTTGCATATCCAATAGTGGAGCGGTTTGCTTTTTGGTCTGCTCGATATAAAATGTGTACGGTGTCTCCTTCCTGATAAATCCCTGGATTTAATACGCCATTGTTTTCAAACTCGTTTTCTGTAGGGCTAAGAATAATACCATATTTTTCTACTGTAATCATGATTTTAAGTTTTAATAATTATATGTTTTTTACATTTTATTTTTTATTTCCCGCCGTATTGGCGGCTTTTGCTTTTGCTTTCTCCTGTTTTTTGAAATATCCACTAAACAGAAAATTATGTCTCATAGCTTCCATATTCTCATTCAACTTTATACTGGCGTCATTGATATTTGTCATTGTGGAATCAATTTTTTGAACTAATTCTGGGTCATTTGTAAGATAGTTAATAGCGCCTTTTCCTTCTTTGATATTTAAGACGGTTGCATTGAGGTTAGCGATTACATTATTTATTTCAATAGTTGATTGATCTAAATTGGCAACCATATTTTTTAATTTATTGGCTACAGCCGAATCTTTTATGACTCCTAATACATTGTTAATATTGTCTAATGAAGCGACAAGTTTGTCAATTTTTGTTATTGTTTCAGAGGCTCCTTTACTGGTTAATTTTAAATAGTGCATCGTTTCTTTTAAGTCTTTCGAAATTAAAGTGTCATTGAGTAAAGAGCCCAAAGTTCCATTTCCTTTAATGATTTTATCCGTAATTTTAAGCAAATTAGCTGTGAGTGTGGCTGCATTTTTATTGGTTATATTTAGGGTACTCAACATATCTTCAGTTCGAATCCGATTGAAAGAAAGAATTTCGTCGCCTGTTTGAACTGATGGTTCATTGCCTTTTCCAGGAATGATATTTATAATCATATTTCCTACTAAACCGTCAGAGCCAATGGTCGCAATCGCGTCTTTTTTTATATAGGAAAAAATGGATTTATCTATAATCATATCGACACGAATAGTGGTGTCGTTGACCATTTCGATTCCACGAACGGTTCCCACGTTAATCCCAGAATAGCGAACATTGTTGCCCAATTGCAATCCATTTACGTTGTTGAATACGGTCTCCAAATGATTTGTTTTCCCAAACATTTTTTGTTTGTTGCCAATGAAATAAATGGCAAGTATAAAAATCAATAACCCAATGATTACAAAAAGGCCAAGGTTAATTTTTTGTGAGGCTGTTTTTTCCATTATACTATTTATTTAAAGAAAGCTTTTACTTTCCGGTCTTTTGAGGCAATTAATTCTTCAAAAGTACCTTCGGTATAATTAATTCCATCGACTAATAAAATCATCCGATTCGAAATGGCTCTCGCGCAATCTACATCGTGGGTGATAATTATGGCTGAGGTATTATATTTTTTTTGGATAGATTGCATCAGCAACAAAATTTCCTTTGCCGTTATGGGGTCTAATCCCGTTGTGGGTTCGTCATAGAGAATAATTTTTGGTTGCAAAATTAGCGTTCTTGCAAGCGCAATTCGTCGTTTCATTCCACCTGAAAGTTCTTCGGGCATTAAATTCATTGTATGAGCTAAACCTACATTTTCTAGTGCTTCCATAACCAGTGGCG
>CAMDGJ010000213.1 GCA_945897545.1 Flavobacterium psychrophilum | reverse complement strand
TAAAAAGAACTAAACCTCCAAATATTCAAAACGTATTATTCTAAAATATAGGGAGGTAGGTTTTTGTTTTAAAAAGACAACACTAGCAAATGATAGGGTTGAGAGAATTTTATTGCCTTATTTTTAGGTTTGTCGGTTGATAGTGAAATAAAATCTGTATTTTTACAGTTCAAAAATCAAAAAATGTTAGGATTAAAATTAGTTACCGACCCAAAATGGGTAAATATCGTTGAATCGAACATCGAAGAAATCTTGACCGATCACGCTTGGTGCGAACAAAAAGCGGCAACGAACATTATTACCATTATCACTTACAATTCGGAACACGAGGATTTGGTTACCGATTTATTGGAAATTGCCAAAGAAGAATTAGAACATTTTCAGATGGTTCACAACATCATCAAGGAACGTGGACTAAAATTGGGAAGAGAAAGAAAAGACCATTACGTGAACGAACTTTTCAAGTTTATGAAAAAGGACGGTAGCCGAAATGACGCTTTTGTTGACCGATTACTCTTTTCGGCAATGATTGAAGCCCGAAGCTGCGAGCGCTTCAAAGTATTGTCACAAAACATTGAAGACAAAGAATTAGCCGAATTTTACAGAAAATTAATGATTAGCGAAGCGGGACATTACACCACATTTTTAGCATTCGCCAGAAAATATTCTGAAAAGGTAGATGTTGACAAACGTTGGTCAGACTGGTTGGAATTTGAAGGCAAACTAATCACCAATTACGGAAAAAGCGAAACCGTTCACGGATAAAATTACTTATTACTTCATATTAAAAAAAGGAACCGATACTAGTATAAATAATACTAGTATCGTTTCCTTTTTTTGAATCAAGTCGAATCAAAAGGTTTTGGACCTGAACTTTAAAGTTATCGAAATATTCTAAAACATCTTTAAAACAAAAAACCTCGTTTCATTAGAAAGTGGGTTTTTCAAAAGAAAGTCGACTAACCGAGCATGCGAACACGTCGTCCCAATAAAAAAAACCCAAGTTCATGTTTATTATGGTAGAGGTGACGAAATCTTAAAAGAAAGAAGAAATTTAAAGAAAAATTGCCATTAAAATCTGAAGAAATGAGTGCCGAAAATTTAAATTAACAACAAACAAAAAACATTTCCCTTTGAATTATTTAAAGAAATACTATCTTAGCAAAAAGTTCAAATCAGTTTGAAGACTTACAATTTCTTGAAGATGAAGTTAAAGCCTCGAATAATATAGACATGAGTGCTTTTAAAGGGTGTTGCTACTTTTTAAAAGTGAAAAATTCACACGGAATCCAAAACTTAAAAATTGTAAATAAATTGTAAAGAAATTGTAACTGCTTTAATTTTTTTATATAAAAAACCATTGCCTTATTATGAAATTTATAAAAATTATGTTTTTGGTTATTTGCATTTTGCTGCTTTCCAATTCTGTTGTTTCTCAAATCAATGTGCTTTCTAATCATAATAACCTAAGGCGAACAGGATGGAATGATAAAGAAACGATTCTAAACACACAAAATGTTTCTCCTTCTACTTTTACTAAACTTTTTACAAAATCGGTGGACGATCAAATTTACGCAAAGCCAATTAGTTCCAATACTAAAGTTGGTGTTGTATATAGTGATTTAGTTTGGTCAGATGAATTTAATGGAAGTGGAGCAATAAGCTCTAGCAATTGGTTTCAGCAAACCCAACTACCAAATGGAGGTGGGTGGTACAATGGTGAGATGCAACACTACACGAATAGTCAAACAAATTCCTTTCAAAGTAATGGTTCCTTAAATTTAGTTGCTAAAAAAGAAACTTTTACCGATCAAGGGGTAACAAAACAATATACATCGGCTAGATTAAACTCAAAATTTGCCTTCAAGTATGGTCGCGTAGAAGTTCGTGCAAAACTACCTTCTGGAGTTGGAACTTGGCCCGCTATTTGGATGTTAGGGAAAAACATTGTTGAGCCAGGCGGTTTTTGGTCTGCAAGTTATGGAACACTAAGTTGGCCTGCTTGCGGTGAAGTTGATATTATGGAACACTGGGGAACCAATCAAAATTACGTGCAAAGCGCCATGCACACTCCCTCAAGTTATGGAGGAACATTTAATTTAGGTGGACAAACTATAGCAACCGCTTCAAGTGCTTTTCATATTTACACTTTGGTTTGGTCCGCTGAAAAAATGGAGTTTGCAGTTGATGGAGTAATTCATTATACTTATAACCCAAGTGTAAAAAATGCTGACACCTGGCCTTTCGATGCAGAACAATATCTTTTGTTAAATCTAGCCATTCAATCAAACATTAGTTCTAGTTTTACAGAGGGGGCTATGGAAGTAGACTATGTAAGAGTATATCAAAATACTACTGTTGATTTGCAAGCACCAACAGATCTAACAACCACGGTTGGTGCAATTACAGGATCTTCTGTTGAACTATTGCTAAACGCTACGGACAATTCAGGCAATGTAACCTATAACGTTGCATACGGATCTGGAACGAGTACTGCATTTGGCACTTCGGGTGTTCAAAAATCTTTAATCATAGCAAATTTATCTCCCAATACCAACTATACTTTTACAGTTACAGCAACTGATGCCGCCGGAAACGCGGCTGTCAATAATCCAATTCTAGTTACTGCTACGACAACAGCAAATACAACCACAGCATGTGCAGGAACTACTTCAGAATCTTCACAAGGGACGTTTTCAACTGGTTATAAATACGCTTTCGAAACTATTGGAACCGATGTTAAATTCACTTTTGAATTGTTGGATGCTGATAAATTGGGTGTAGTAGCTTTTTTATGGAAACAAACCCCATTTGGAGAGACCGCGATGGTAAAAAGTACTTCAGGAAATATTTTCACATCAACCATCTCGGGACAAACTATTGGTTCGACCATTAGTTATGCTGTTAAGTTTGCTTATACAGGAGGAATGTCAGTGACTAAATATTTTCCTTATGTAGTAGGGAGTAGCTGTGAAACTTCTCCAACCGCCACGGCTCAAACTTTTTGTGGAACAGCAACAGTGGCGAGTTTAGTAGCTACAGGAACTGCCTTGAAGTGGTACGATGTTTTAGTAGGTGGAACTGCCTTGTCATCTTCAACGGCTTTGACAACCAAAACCTACTATGTGTCGCAAACCCTAACGGGAATTGAAAGTACAAGAACGGCAGTTTCTGTAACAATTACTCCTGCCACCACTACAGGTAGTATGTCAGTAGCGGCTTGTGGAAGTTCATACACTTGGTCTTTAAATGGTCAATCGTATACTTCTTCGGGAACCTATACTTATATTGTAGGATGTAACACAGCTACATTAACCCTTGTATTGACAAATGTTACTACAAACGGAAGTGTGATCCAATCACAAGCAGGGGGTTCATATACATGGCCTGCGAATGGACAAACGTATACTGCTAGCACAACACAAACAGTAGTTTCGGGATGTAATACCGCAACTTTGAACTTGACAATAACGCCAGCCTCTAGTGATACTCAACCCACAACAAGCGCTCCCGTACCCACAAAACTTGCCACGGATGTTAAATCTGTTTTTAGTGATACTTATACTAACATTTCAACCGTTGAATTATTCCCAGATTGGGGACAAGGAACAAAGTATGTAAATTATACAATACCTGCTAGCAGTCCGGTTAATAATGTAATAAAATATAGCAATTTAGATTACCAAGGGATTAATATAACTGCCTATGGAAATCCTCCTGGAGTCGATTTTTCAGGAATGACCACGCTTCACATTGATGTTTGGACGCCAGATGTTGCTTCGTTCAAACTTTTTCCAATAGATAACAATACGGATCTGATCTTTAAAACGCTCACTCCAACAAAATCTGGTTGGAATAGTTATGATATCGTTTTGGCTACTGATTTCCCTACTTTAAATAAAGCAAGCATTAGACAATTTAAATTTGAAAAAACGGCCTTTGTATTTAATGCCGAAACCAATACTATTTATTTTGATAATATTTATTTTTGGAGAGCGCCTGCGACAATTCCCACCGCCACGGCTCAAACTTTTTGTGGAATAACTTCAGTGGCGAATTTAGTAGCTACAGGGACCGCCCTGAAGTGGTATGATGTTTCAGTAGGTGGAACTGCCTTGTCATCTTCAGCGGCTTTGACAACCAAAACCTATTATGTATCGCAAACCCTAACGGGAACTGAAAGCACAAGAACGGCAGTCCCTGTAACAATTACTCCATTGACTACAACAGGTACTGTTACTACTTCAATTTGTGCGGGATCAACCTATCATTGGGATGCAAATAACACGGATTACTCAACCGTTCAAACAGGACTTACTTATACAGTAGGATGTAACACAGCCACTTTAAATTTATCCATTACACCATTAACTGCCATAGGAAGTGAAACAGTATCCGCTTGTGGAAGTTCATACACTTGGCCATTAAATAGCCAATCGTACACTTCTTCGGGAAACTATACTTATATTGTAGGATGCAACACAGCTACATTAACCTTGGTATTGACACCAGCTACAAATCACACTACTACGGTTTCTTCATTGAACACCTATACTTGGGCAGCAGGTAATGGGCAAACGTACACTACAAGTGGTACCAAAACAGGCGCTACCACAAATTGTGTGACGGAGTTGTTAGATTTGACTATCACTACCAATCCCACTCTACTTCCAACAGCTGATACAACTTATAATTTCTGTACAGGAGCAAAAGTTTCTGCTCTTACAGCTGCTATAGGAACAGGTGTGAAAGCTTATGCAACATCAACTGGAGTAGTCGCTTTAGGAGATATAGCTTTGACTGGGACAACTGCATTGCCAATGGCGTACTATTTGAGTGAGCCAACCTCTAGTGGGGAAAGCGCAAGAGTTCGAGTTTATGTAATAATTAATGCTTTACCAGCTACACCATCAGCTCTAGTGCGTACTAACCCTGCTTCTTTAACGCCAACTACAGCAGTTACTGCGTTGGGATTATATGCAGGAACTAGCACGCCATTCAAGCTAACAGCTACAGCCGTTGGAGCGGTTTCATACAAATGGACATTGCCTTCTGGAGTTGTTAGAACGAACTCAACTGGAACAACTACTGATTC
>CAMDGJ010000212.1 GCA_945897545.1 Flavobacterium psychrophilum | reverse complement strand
GTGACAACCACCAAAAAGAATATTCTGATAAATTTATTTCCTTTGTTGATGGCTAATTTTGCGCCAAGCCAACCTCCAAATGCATTACAAAACGCCATAGGAATAGCTATTACCCAAATTATTTTGCCTTTTAGCATAAACAAACAAATCGAACCAAAATTGGTTGCTAGATTAACCATCTTTGCATTGGCGGAAGCGTGCAAAAAATCAAAACCCATTAATGCAATGAATGCTAAAACCAGAAAACTCCCCGTTCCAGGACCAATAAAACCATCATAAAAACCAACAACAAAACTAATTAGAACCGCATATAAAATTTGAGTTCTGGCTGAATGTCCTTTAGCAATATGTTGTCCAAAATTTTTCTGAGCATACGTATAAACCACCAAAAGTGAAAGAACGACCAGCAACAATGGTTTCATAAAATCATTGCTTACATAAGTCAACAAAGTAGAGCCTAAAAAGGCCGAGGGAAATGCTAAAACCATCATAATACCCAACAATTTCCAATTCATATCCACCTTTTTTAGGTATTGATAAGCGGCAAAGGATGTCCCACTAAAAGCCGGTATTTTCAATGAACCAATAACTGTTGAAACGGGAAGATTGGGTAACAATATCAATCCAACTGGAGTTTGAATCAGTCCTCCTCCTCCAACAATTGCATCAATAAATCCAGCCACAAAAGCAGCAAGGCAAAGCAAAATAATGATATAAGATTCCATTTTTTATAAAATTTCACCAAATGTAATATAAGTTTATTTGTTTATTCGTTAATTTGTCTTTGGTTAATAAAATTTAAACAAAAACTCCTATTTCAAATGGATTCAACTCGAATAATAGAATTAATAAGTTATACTTTGCCTACACTAATTATGGCTTTTGTCGCTTATAGTTTCTTTGACCTGTACACAAAAAATGAGAATGCAAAAAGAAATTATTTATTGCAAAAGGAATCAAAACCAGATACTTTATCCTTGCGTTTACAAGCATACGAGCGTATGACATTGTTTTTGGAACGCATCAATCCGAGTCAATTATTGGTGAGAATCACGCCAATTTCTGATAATAAAATTGATTATCAAAACTACGTTATTGCTCAAATTGAGCAAGAATACGAGCACAATTTAGCACAACAAATTTATGTTTCTGAAGAATGCTGGTCAACAATCACAACTGCCAAAAACGCTACAATACAAATGATACTTTTAGCTACAAAAAATGAAAAAATAAGTAATGCTGATGAATTGCGCGAACTAATTTTAAACGATTTATTCGACAAATCATCACCAAGTAGTACAGCATTGGCATTCCTTAAAAACGAAGTGGGACAATTATGGTAGATTAATTTATCTATTTCTCCTCATACATTTTCAATAATTGTGTCACGGTATTCCAATTGCGGATTGTCGCCGTAACATTTAATTTTTTTTCTATGTATTTCTGGTCAAACCTTGTTTTTCCTGCTCCAACAGCATACTTAATATAAATTCTATTAGCATCAATACTGGCTTCGTCTGGTTTAAATTGGCTGATTTTCAAATCATTAATGCTATCACTTCTCAAAGTTGTGGAAACAAAAGCCACATATATTTTTTTAATGTCCAAATCCTTTTCTTTCATAAAAGGATTGTTCTTTAAACAGGCTTCTAAATCTAATTTACCAATAACAACTACAGGAACTTCGTGACCAAAAGTCTTGAAAATTTCTTGTTTTATTTTAAAACCAACAGCCGCAGGATTTTCTTCATCCGTGTCCACAAAAACATTTCCTGACTGAATATAGGTTTGTACATTTTGAAAACCAAAAGCTTCCAAAGTAGTTTTCAAAGCCTCCATTTTCATCATATTGTGACCAGAAACATTGATGCCACGGAGAAGAGCGAGATGGGTTGTCATTATAGTAGTGATTTAAGGCTTCAAATATACTTTTTCCTTCACCAATTCCAAACAATTGCATTTCCTATTTTCCAAACAAAAAACTATCTTCGCTTCATCAAATTAAAAATCCGTGATTTTCCGTATTTTTTTCAAAGTAAATCCGCGTCATCCGTGTACAAACAATGCAGCAAAACCTTCTAGAAACCCAAATCGAATACCTCAAAGGCGTTGGTCCCAACCGCGGGACATTGCTGCGCAAGGAATTGGGAATTCACAAATACGGTCATTTGCTCAATTTTTTCCCCAATCGATATATAGACAGGACTCGTTATTACAAAATCAACGAGTTGCAAAATAATGTAGCCGAAGTGCAAATAGTTGGCAAAATCATAAACATCAAAACTGTAGAATTTGGCAAAAACCAGAAACGATTGGTTGCCACTTTTGTTGATGATACAGGTCAAATAGAACTCGTTTGGTTTCAAGGCCACAAATGGATTCGAGAAAGTTTAAAACTCAATGAAATCTGTGTGATTTTCGGAAAATGCACCTCTTTTGGAAATACTTTCAATATGGCCCATCCTGAAATCGAGTTGATGACAGAACACGAACAAAGCTTTCGCTCAGCAATGCAACCCGTGTATCCATCAACGGAAACTTTGACAAACCGAGGAATTTCAAATCGTGTCATCAATAAAATGATGCAACAATTGTTTCAGGAAACCCAAGCCAAATTCTCGGAAACTTTACCTGATTATTTGACTACCGAATTGAAACTGATTCCAAAAAATGCGGCTTTATTTAACATTCATTTTCCAAAAAGCGCCGAAGCATTGGCGAAAGCCCAATTCCGACTAAAATTCGAAGAATTGTTTTACATTCAAATACAATTAATCACTCAAAATCTGATTAGGAAGCACAAAATCAAAGGACATCCGTTTAACAAAGTGGGCGATTATTTCAATGATTTTTATCAAAACCATTTGCCTTTTGAATTGACAAATGCTCAAAAAAGGGTCATCAAGGAAATCCGGATTGATATGGGAAGCAACGCCCAAATGAATCGACTACTTCAAGGCGATGTAGGTTCAGGTAAAACAATCGTGGCTTTGATGAGTATGTTGATAGCTTTAGACAACGGATTTCAATCTTGTTTGATGGCACCAACAGAAATCTTGGCCAACCAACATTTTAATGGTTTATCAGAATTATCCAAAGATCTGAATATCAATATAAAATTACTAACTGGTTCAACTAAAATTGCAAGTAGAAGAATTATTCACGAAGAGCTCGAAAATGGCAGTTTGCATATCTTGATAGGCACACACGCTTTGTTAGAAGACAAGGTGAAATTTCAAAACTTGGGCTTGGCAGTGATTGACGAGCAACATCGTTTTGGGGTGGAACAACGTTCGAAACTTTGGAAGAAAAACGAAATTCCACCACACGTTTTGGTGATGACCGCCACCCCTATTCCACGGACTCTAGCAATGAGTTTATACGGCGATTTAGATATTTCAGTGATTGACGAATTACCGCCGGGACGAAAACCCATACAAACCGTCCATCGTTATGACAGCAATCGGTTGAAAGTTTGGAAATTTATTCGGGATGAAATTGCTTTGGGTCGTCAAATTTATATAGTCTATCCGCTAATACAAGAATCAGAAAAAATGGATTTCAAGGATTTAATGGATGGATACGAAAGCATTTCTCGTGATTTTCCGTTGCCGGATTATTCAATTTCAATACTTCACGGCAAAATGAAACCTGCCGATAAAGATGCCGAAATGAAACGCTTTTCTGAAGGAAAAACAAATATTATGGTTGCCACCACCGTGATTGAAGTGGGTGTAAACATTCCCAATGCCAGCGTCATGATTATCGAAAGTGCCGAACGTTTTGGACTGTCACAACTCCATCAGCTTCGCGGTCGTGTGGGTCGTGGTGCCGAACAAAGTTATTGCATCCTGATGACGAGTCACAAATTGAGTGCCGACAGCAAAACCCGAATGGAAACAATGGTACAAACGAATGACGGTTTCGAAATTGCCGAAGTAGATCTCAATCTTCGTGGCCCTGGCGATTTAATGGGAACCCAACAAAGTGGCGTTTTGAATCTTCAGATTGCTGATATTGTTCGAGATAGAGATATTCTGATATTGGCACGAAATTATGCCTTAAAAATTCTAAAAGACGATGCGCCAATGCAAAAACCGGAAAATGCTATTTTAAGAGCTACTTATATTGAGTTGACTAAGAAGAAAAACATTTGGAATTATATTAGTTAAATTCTAAAAAGCAACACATTGACTAGGGTTTATAAAATACATATCAGTTTTGTAAATTAAGCTTACAGATATAAAAAAATATATTCAGTACTTAAATTATACTTATTACAACTGCCCATAATCAAAAGTAAATATTACTTTTGACCATCAAAAACACTTCAAATGACTTCCTACAACCCAAAAGAATGGATTAGTTTTATTTTTAGCGTAAGCAAAGCGGATACGTTTCAAAAATTAATTCCAATGATGCTTATTATTGGAGCTTATTCTGGAATTATTGGATATTTAGAAATTGAATATTGGAAATTACCAGACGACAGTAACATAAAAAATATTTCGGTAATGCACGGCTTGTTAGGTTTTGTAATTTCATTGTTATTGGCCTACAGAACTAATACAGCCTATGATCGGTGGTGGGAAGGTCGAAAATTGTGGGGAGGTTTAGTAAATAGCAGTAGGAATTTAGCCATTAAAATGGCTTCGTTTTTAAAAGAAGAAAACGACCGCGCTTATTTCAGAAAAATGATTCCTGGTTACGCATCAATTTTACATAAACATTTAAACGATAGTGATACTGCCAAACAACTTTTTGATGATGTAGATGTAGAAATCGATCATCACAAACACAGGCCCAATCAGGTCGCAAAAATGTTGTTCCAAAAAGTAAATGATTTATATGATTCAAATAAAATAACGGGTGACCAATTCATTATTTTAAACAATGAATTACAATCATTTACGGATATTTGCGGGGCTTGCGAACGAATCAAAAACACTCCTATTCCTTACTCTTACAGTGCTTTTATCAAAAAATTTATTTTTATTTATGTCCTAACTTTACCTTTTGGGTATGTGTTTATTTTGGGTTATCTTGTAATTCCTGTTGTGGTATTTATCTTCTATGTATTGGCCAGTTTAGAATTGATTGCTGAAG
>CAMDGJ010000211.1 GCA_945897545.1 Flavobacterium psychrophilum | reverse complement strand
AATACTATTCATTGAAACAATTATTTATTTCGATTTAGCAAGCCTGCTAAACGTAGTCAATAATTGGGTTTTAGGGCTTGGCGAAGGTGGCGATTTCGGAGACGAAAACCGTCTGCCAGCACTGAACTTGATACGAAGCACAAAACTTCATTTAACCACTGAACCGCCAATTTTTTGTAGGTGCTGTTACCTGCTGGCCTTCTGTCCACCGTGTCGCTGTATGCCTTGTCAATATTGAGTTTTCGTGTCATTATCTGCTGTGTATGTCGGGCTGTGTGGTGGTGTATTTTTATTTTTTTTGAAGCGTTTGGAAATTTTTTAAAAACAATTTTGTCTGCGTTGGCAAAGCAAGCTCTTTTGCAATTTTTGGTCTGTGCGTTGGCTTGCGCGAATTGCAAATGTGCTTGCTTTTAGGGCTGGCTTATTTTTCATTTATTCTCATTTGTAATTGCAAAAGTCGTTTTATTAAATTGTCAAACTTTAAAGGGTCTCCGTAAATCATAAATTTTGTCATTTCAACATAATCTTTTTCGTAATCTTTTACTACTCCTGCCGGTGGAATGATGTTGATTTTACTTGGAATATGGTTAGCATAGTCAAGTCCTCGTAATGGATTAAATTTTTCTCTATGAGCAACAATGTTGTTGTATAGGTCTATGTTTTTCAAAGCCTCAATTCCGTGTTCGGTGTCCATCAATTTTTCCAAGTCATACAAGTGTCTTGAAAGTCTGTCAATGCGGATTTTTTCAGTTTCCTGTGAAAATTCTTCGTGAAGCAAAAAAACTTTTTCTAAAAACGTTCTTTGTGGAAGCACAGTCGGTATTGCAAATGGAACGGTTACAAAACTTTGTTGCGGAAAACTTTCGCTTAAAATTGAGTTGATTTTTCTTTCTTCAATTGGCTCCATTAATGAACGTGAACTAACTTCTATCAAAACTCTTTGAGGTAAGTATTCTGATGTGTCAATTACTGAATTATAATGAATTTCAATTACTTGTGGGTCTTTGTCTGAATCCTTTACTGGTTGAGCAATTAATTTACATTCATCTATTGCTTTCCATTCGGTCAATATTTTGGTTAAGTCGTCAAGGAAAGTGGTTGATATGAATTCACAAGATTGTTTCCTAAGATTTTTAATTTGCGTTTTACTGATGTCGCCATCAAAACCAAAAAACTTTCTGTCAATTGCCAAATCAATATCTTCTGAAAATCTTTCTATCAAGTTCCATCCCTTGCTCAAAGATGTTCCGCCTTTGAAAACAATATTTTTACTGTATGGTAATGAAAAAGATGCGTTCAACGACAATGTTACCCACCAATCTTTTTCAATTGCTACCGATGGTAAGCCAGTTAATTCTGTCGCCTGATTAAGAATTTCAATTCTTCTTTCCTTTGATAATGCTAGCCAGTTGGTATTCATCGAATGGATTTTATTAATATTTTGTTTATCCAAGCTGGTGCAAGTTTGGCATCATTCAATCTATTCTCTATTTTTTCCTTTTGGAGAAGTGTTTGAATTTTTAAAAGTGTTTCATCATCTACTTTTAATTGACCAATAGTTTTTAGTGCTTGAATTACTAAACTGCTTATTTCGCCTTGTGCCATTAAATTTTTTGGGCTTGTATTTTTAAAAGTAATTGTTCGTTTTCCAACTTTAATGCTTCTTGCTGCTCCATCCGTCAGATAAACCACTTTCATAGGAACTTGGGTTGATAATCCCAATTTATTCAACGCTTGAACTCCTGTTGGGACAATTCTTGCTCTGTCTCGTCTTGCAATTGCTTTGGCTATGTCTTCGGTTGATGGGAAGAGAACTCCAAGTTCTTTGTCGATTTTGGGGTATAAGTAAATACCGTGAGCCAAGCGAACAAGTATTTTCTTTTCTTTCAATCGTAACAATGCTTTCTTAACACTTTCTGGATTTCCATAGTCTAAGAAGTTATCCACAAAAAGAACACTTCCTTTTGGGTGTGATTTCAGCACTTCGGCAATCTTATTTTCTACTATTGGTCGTTCCATTACGATTTATTTCGTCCCAAATTTAGCAAATATTTGGGACAAGTTGAAATGGCGAATTGAATTATTTTTTTGAAGTGCCATAAATACTTGTTTTTCCAGATTTCAAAAAATCGAAAAAGTTTATTCCCTGATATTTACAAGTTTGTTGAATACTTAAAAGAGTAAGGTATTTTTGAATCCCATTTTTTGTAGGTAGTCCATCGTACTCTCTGCGGTACAAAGCAACTGCTTTTATTGCAGTTTCTGCATTGTTATTATTCCAAGGAACACCATCGTAGTTTAAAAAAGTAAAAAGCTCATCTTTGGTTGACTTAAACCTCTTTTGCCATTTCAAACAAACTTCTGTTTCATACTCTGATACTTCTATAATTCTAAAAAATAATTCCGTTTGCTTTTTATGTTTGTTTAGATTCCTTTTCTTTAGTCCAAATTTGTTTATGGTATTTGTAATATTTGTCATTATATTAGAAAAACTTTGAACAATATTTTTGAAGTCAGAATCAAATTGATTTTTTACCAAATCGTCATTTAAGTCACGTATTAAGTGGATTAAGCATCTTTGTTTTGCACATTTCATCGCATCATAACCAGCATAGAAATCGCTAATTAGAACGCCCTTAAAATCAGCTAATAATTCTTTTAAAAAGTCAGCTTCTCTCGTTGGTTTAAACAAATAAAAAACAGCATCAATATTGGTAAATACCCATATATAACAGGATTCATTTCTGATATGGAAAACTGTTTCATCAATATGGATAACAGAGCTGTTTTTTACTACATTGATAATTTCATCAAATGTTGGTTCATACTTCTTTGCAAATAGTGTTTTAGTTGATAATACAGTATTTGACCCAAAATCAATATCAAAACTTTCCTTTAATTGTTCCGAAATTTTATTGTAACTATTTCGATATTGAATCATTTGATTGATTACCCAATTTTGAAGATTAACACCATATTTACTTCTAATATCAAATTCTTCCCTTGGCATTACAATTTTTTTACAGTTAACACACTTATATCTTGCATTTTTATAAAGAATAATAAATCTTTTTATTCCAGTTTTTGTGATTTTTAAATCTATAACTGTTCTGTTTTGAATGTCGTGTCTATAAAATTTTTCATTATTACAAAATTCACATATTTTAGGTCGCTGGACTTCAATTACTTTATTTGGATGAAGGAGCGTTAAAGATTTTGATTTTCGACTTTTTTTTAATCTGATTTTTGGATAGGTCTTGATTAATACTTTTTCTCTTTGGTAATTAAAATAGGCGTAATTGTTGATTTTTTCAAGGTCTTGAATCAAAAAATTTATTCTGCCCCATTTATTCATTGATTCCTTTTTGAATTTTTCTACATTTTCAAATGTTTCTTTGCTTAAATTAGGGACATTACAGATCCAATCTTTTATTGTTTTTAATGCTCTGCAATCTTCAATGTTATAGGTTATTAGGTTGTTTTTATAAGATTCACTTTGAGTAAGCTCCCAGTTATATCGCCAAACCAAACTTTTAATACCACTTGCTTTTTTGTCTGTCCATTCAAAATTTAAAAACTGAGCAATTTCTTTTAAACTGTTGGTATAGGTTGGTGGATAAATATTTTGGGTAAAAACATTTAGAAGATTAGTAGAGTTTTCTATTAAGACCTTTATTATAGCTTGATTTTCAATAGAGAGTCTCTTTGAAATATTCTTTAATCCTTGAGTTTCGTAAGCTCCATAATGGTAAATGGTGAAATTTTGGAGTGGTTTTAGTAATTCTATTAATTCAATAAATATTTTGGTTTCATCATCTTTATTATTTGCCCAAAACGAATACTCGTTTTCGACTTTATCTGTTCGTAAAATTAAGCCTATCAAATAGTTTGAGTTTTTATCTGGAATTCCTTCAAAATCTAAAAACACTTCTGTTTGAGTTTGTTTTAAATTTGGCATTTCTTGAATAAATGTCTTATTTTCACGAATGGCTAATGCCTTTAATTCTGGCAGAAATTTCCTTTTTTGATGGGGATTTTTTTTAGGTTTGAATGAATATGACAATTGCTTAACAGAAAACAATCCTCTGCTATTTTTTTGTAAAATTTCCTTCGGCTTTAAACTTGTTAATAGGCTTAGGTCATCTCTTTCTTTTAATTTTTCAAGGCAAGATTCGGAAAATTCACATATTTGACAATGGGCATTTTTATGAAATTTTGGAGGTGTTTGGTTTTCTAAAGTTTTATTTAAAAGTGAAATCGTTTTCTTTATTTCTTTTGAAAAAGTAGCCAGTTTCACTTTTGTTATCTTTTGTTGTTCTCCAAATACAACTATAGCCGAATCAATTTTTAGGTTGAATTCTTTTTCAATAAAATGAGACTGTACGCCAATAATTAACTTATCTGCTTTTGTGATTTTCTCAAACGGACTAATAAGAATAGGAAAAAGCTTGTTTTCATTAAAATAACATCCATCTAATGCAATGTATATGTTGTCGTTTTTGAATAATGTGTGTATGTAAATTTTGCCTGATTGGAAATTATTTTTTAAAACATAAGGTTGATTCGCAAATTCTTTAGTTATCGAATTCTTTGATTTATATTTCTGCTTTTGTATTTCTTTAAGTTTGTGTGTAATGATTTCAAATTCCGATTTTGAGCATTGAAGATTTTGACCTTTTAAATAGGCTTTATAGTCGCAGTAAATAAATGCAGTAATTATATCATTATTGATAACCATTGGCAATAGTTGTTGTCAGAAAAAAATGGCTCTTTTGGTTTTGAGAAGGGTCGGCTTGAGTATCGGGCAAAACCAAATGTGCCATTTGTGCGGCTGGCTAAAATTGTTTTTAAAAAATGTGCGATGGGAAAAAATAAAAATTCACAAGCGTTGGCTTTTGGGTCGGCTGTCTGATGGTTCGTTTGTCCCGTTACGTTTTGATGTCTTGTCATATCCTTCATTTTATGCACTGTCGTCTTTTAGGCTTGCAGGTAACGTTAGGCCGCTTGGTGAAGGACGACCCCTTGGGAGTCTTTCTCCAAACGGCCAGTTGAGCGTAGTTACTCTATTTATTCCAACTATTCTTTTTTAGTAACGGAGTTGGCCAAACTACTCCTATTATTTTTTTAACTCAATACTAT
>CAMDGJ010000210.1 GCA_945897545.1 Flavobacterium psychrophilum | reverse complement strand
AATATTTCGATACGGCCTGGGTTCCTGAATTTGCACGTGATTATCTTCAAGAAAAATGGGATAGTACGAGTCAAATTTGTGATGTTAACGATATGTTACCCATAGCTTATGGTCAAACAAAATTAGAGAACGATGCTTTGTCAGTAGCTAATAAATTTCTTTTTTGCGATACTAATCTATTAGTAACCAAAATATTTTCGGAAGTATATTACAACTTCTGTGACCCAATTTTAGATAAAGCAGCTCGCGAACACGAATACGATTTGTTTTTTCTAACTGATATTGATGTTCCCTGGGAAAAAGATGATTTGCGAGACAAACCTAACGAAAGAGAATCAGTTTTTGCAGTTTTTAAGCAGACGTTAATTGATAATAATAAGCCTTTTATCACACTTTCTGGCGATAAAGATTTACGATTAAGTAAAGCTATTTCCATTATTAGTAATTCAGAAAAAGCTAAAGAAATGGGGTTCTCTGCTCTCGATTTTGTCCAGATTTACAATTACGGAATTCCTTTAGAAAATATCGAAAATCAATTAAACAGCTATAAAAACGGAATTGCAAAAGCTGTTTTAGTAAAACCTGCAATACTCTCAGACGGAATATTAAAACTATCTGAAACTGATTTTCAGCAAAAAGCTGATTTTTTTGATGCTAATAAAACAAATTTAAAATTAATAAAATTTGTTCCAGCTTCTGGAGCGGCAAGTAGAATGTTTCAATTTTTGAACGAGTTTTTGAATGATTTCGATATTGAAAACGAAAGTATTAATGGGTATATCAATAGAAAAAAAGAGTATGAATTGCCGGTTTTTATAGTTGGTTTAGACAAATTTCCTTTTTACGACGAAGTACATTCAAAGTTGAAAGAAATTTATCCAGGTTATGATAATCTTAAAAGCGATTATAAGAATTTTTATTTCATAAAGATGTTGCTTTCTCCAGAGTATTTTAATTACGCTAATAAACCCAAGGCAATTCTTCCTTTTCATCTATACAAAACTTACATTGCAACTCCAATAGAAGAACATTTGTATGAATGTGCTAATTATGCTAACTCAAACGGTATTTCTAATTTACACTTTACGGTATCTGAAGTGCACCAAATTGAATTTGAAAAAGTTATTGTTGCTGTAAAAAACAAAGTAGAAAAAGAAACAAAAACTATTATAAATACTAGTTTTTCTTATCAAAATAAGCACACAAATACACTTGCGGTAGGTAATGCGAACAATCCATTTAGGGATGAAAACAACAAATTATTTTTTAGACCAGGTGGTCACGGAGCCTTAATTGGAAACTTGAATAATCTTGATGGTGATGTAATTTTTGTCAAAAACATTGATAATGTTATTCAAAACAATAAAGAGATTAATGCCTTATATAAAAAAACTTTGGCTGGAATATTGTTAGAATCACAACAAAAGGTTTTTAGCTATTTGAATGCAATTGATGCTGGACGAGAAATAAATATTGAAGAACTCCTCGATTTTGCTAAAAACAACTTAAACATAAAGGTTAAGAGAACCGTATCAAAATATACGGTAGAAAACCAAATTATATATATTCAAAAGATTCTTAATAGACCCATTCGAGTTTGTGGAATGGTTAAAAATGAAGGCGATACCGGTGGAGGTCCTTTTTGGGTACAAAATTCAAATGGCGCGAAATCATTGCAAATTGTTGAAACATCACAAATAGATTTAACTAATACCGAACAAGTTAAAATTTTCAACAGTTCAACGCATTTTAATCCAGTTGATTTAGTATGCGGCATACAAAATTATAAAGGAGAAAAGTTTTATTTGCCTGATTTTGTAGATAAAAATAGCGGATTTATTGTGCAGAAAAATAAAGATGGGAAACCATTAAAAAGTTACGAATTACCTGGTTTGTGGAATGGTGCGATGGCAAAATGGATTAGTATTTTTGTAGAGCTTCCTTTAATTACCTTTAATCCAGTGAAAACCGTGAATGATTTATTGAAACCACCACACCAACCCTGATAATTTTGGAACCAGAAAAAATCAAAACCGAATTACAATTCAAAGCCGTTCGCAGCAGTGGAGCAGGTGGTCAAAACGTGAATAAAGTATCGTCGAAAGTGGTTTTGACCTTCGATTTGAAAAATTCGCAAGCTCTGTCAGCTGAAGAAAAAGTTCTATTAGAAAATAAATTAGCCTCAAGATTAACCTCTGAACAAATCCTTATTTTGAATTGTGACGAAGACCGAAGCCAACTCAAAAATAAAACTATTGTCACCAAAAGGTTTCTTGCTATAATTGCAGCGGGACTTCATGTTCCAAAAATCAGGAAAGCTACAAAAATCCCAAAATCAGTTATCCGAAAACGTATCAAGGACAAAAAGAATTTATCTGATATTAAGAAATCTCGCAGAAAGCCAGACTTTTAGTATTAAGATTGAAGTATTAAGTATCAAGACCAGAAAATTAATTCTAAAAAATCTTAATACTTAATACTTTTATCTTGATACTTTTCTATATTTGCAACCGTCTCAAAGGGGTGCTAATTTCCAAAAATGGAATGACAGCTGAGATTATACCCAACGAACCTGGGCAGGTAATGCTGCCAAGGGAAAAAACGACAAAAACTTTAGAGTGCACGCTATTCTATTTGTCGTAGGAAACTATCAATTTTAATTTAACAAAAGAATAATTCCCCCTTTTATTCGTAAATCATTTTACGGATGAACAATTCATTTTATTTAAACAGTACAAAGTACAAAGTACAAAGTACAAAGACGAAACCTTCTAAGCTATTATCAATTCGTCTATTTTCTATTCTCTTTTTTCTATTCTCTATTAGTTCTTTCTCACAAGAAAAACCGCTAGACACTACCAAGGTCAATGCACTCGATGAAGTTTTGGTTTCGGCAATTCGAGTCACCTCAAAAACGCCCGTTAGCTTCAGCAATTTGAGCAAAAAAGAAATTGCACCTCGCAATTTAGGTCAAGATATTCCTATTTTGATGAACTATTTGCCATCAGTTGTCACCACTTCCGATGCTGGAAATGGAGTGGGATACACCGGGATTCGAGTTCGTGGTAGCGATGCAACCCGCGTTAATGTAACCATCAACGGAATTCCGTATAATGATTCAGAGAGCCACGGAACGTATTGGGTCAATATGCCAGACTTTGCTTCTTCGGTCGAGAGTTTGCAGTTGCAACGTGGTGTGGGAACTTCTACCAACGGCGCTGCAGCTTTTGGCGCAAGCCTAAATATGTTAACCGATTCCTATTCAAATAAGGCTTCAGGAGAGATTTCGAGTTCCTTTGGAAGTTTTAATACCTTGAAAAACACGGTGAAATTTAGCACCGGCTTGATGAATGATCATTTCGAAATTGCGGGACGGTTGTCGGCATTGCAATCAGATGGATATATCGATAGGGCAAGTTCTGATTTGAAATCCTATTTTCTTCAGGGAACTTATGTAGGCAAATCAACCTTAATCAAAGCTCTGGCGTTTGGCGGAACCGAGAAAACCTATCAATCTTGGTTTGGCGTGGATGCTGCAACATTAGAAAGTGATAGAACTTTCAATCCAGCTGGAATGTTTACAGATGAATTTGGAAAAACTCGTTTTTATGACAATCAAACCGATAATTACCAGCAAGATCATTACCAATTGCACTGGAATGAAAGAATTTCTGAAAAATGGAGCACCAACCTCGCTTTTCATTATACGAAAGGTAAAGGATATTACGAAGAATACAAAGAAGATCAAGATTTCGCTAAATATGGTTTAACACCAATAGCAATTGCGCCAACGGTAAAATCTACTGATTTAATTCGCCAAAAATGGTTGGATAATGATTTTTACGGAACTACTTTCTCTGCTAATTACAAAGAAGATAAGTGGGATCTTATTCTTGGTGGTGGCTGGAACAAATACGAAGGAGACCATTTTGGTAAAGTAATCTGGGCAAGATATGCTTCTGAAAGTGAATTGGGAGATCACTATTACGACGATGCTGCGACAAAAACCGATGGCAATGTTTTTGTAAAAGCCAATTATAAAGTTGGTGAGAAATGGAGTTTATTTGGTGATTTGCAATTGCGAAACGTTACTTATAAAGCCAATTCTCAAGAAACAGGTTTGGTAAACGATACCTTTAATTTCTTTAATCCAAAAGCGGGCGTAACATATACCATTAATAAAATCAACAGTTTGTATTTTTCGTATGCGAGAGCCAATAGAGAACCCAACAGAACGGATTATGAAAACGGAAGTCCAAAACCAGAAAAACTGAATGATTTTGAATTGGGTTGGCGCTATCTGTCAAATAAAATTAAGTGGAACGTTAATGCGTATTTTATGAAATACAAAGACCAATTGGTAGTAACTGGCGAGTTAGACAATGTGGGAAGTCCCATAAGAGCCAATAGCGGCGACAGTTATAGAATTGGTATTGAGCTAGATGCAACTATTCAACTTTCAGAAAAATGGGTGTTGCAACCTAATGTCACTTTGAGCCAAAACAAAAACAAAGATTTCTTTTTCACGAGAGATGGTGTTTTGCAAAATTTAGGAGACACGAATATCGCGTATTCACCAAATATTGTTGCCGGAAATCGCTTGACTTTTATGCCTGTCAACCATTTTCAAATTTCATTGTATTCGAAATTTGTTGGAGAACAGTATATGGCTAACATCGATTCCGAAGGTTCAAAACTAGAAAGTTATTTTGTAAATGATTTGAATGTGTCGTATGAGTTTAAGCCAAAAAGCATTTTCAAGTCTATATTGGTTTCGGCTTTAGTCAATAATATCTTTAATTTGAAGTATGAAAGCAATGGATATTTCTACACCTACGATGATGATTACAGCAATCCGCCAGCCATAACTACAATTGAAGGAGCAGGTTATTATCCGCAAGCGGGGATTAATTTCTTAGCTGGACTGACGTTTAAGTTTTAAAATTTTAGAAAAAAATAAAAAGCCTGAAAATCTTAATTTTCAGGCTTTTTTTATTAATTATGCGAATCAAGGGTTAAAAGATTAAGTTTAAAAAAGCGGAAGCGATTTTGCCAAAGATATGAATCAACAGTCCTTTTGCAGACCTTACTTTACTAGCTCTTTGAATATCCGTTTTTTGAATAAGCCAATTAAATAGGGAT
>CAMDGJ010000209.1 GCA_945897545.1 Flavobacterium psychrophilum | reverse complement strand
GGGATAGGATAACCCCTTAAAACTGCCCAAACGGAAAACATTCGCCAAAGATTATCTCTATCGAATGGTTCTTTTACTTCGGCAATTTCAGCGTATAATCTTTTCCAACGTACGATTTCGTATATGGTTTCTGCAACGAATTTTCTATCGGAGCTTCCCCAGCGCTTGTCTTTTTTTAGGGATCTTGCTACTACTTTATCAGCATATTCTCCTTCATTGAAGATGGCATTTAATGCATCAATAGTAGTGTAAACTAAATTTCTGTGTAATCTCATTTTAAATTATTGAGCTGCAAAGGTACTATTTTAGATTGAAGATTTTAGATTTCAGATTTGCTTCGCCTGTTCGCTGTCGCTCGGGTCAGATTTGGGATAGTGGAAAGTTGTTTTTAAATTATTGATTTTGCAATAATAAAGTGCTTAAATAGGGTAAATAAAAAAAAGCATTGTTTTGCATCAGTGTTTTTTTACTATTTTAAATAAAACAAATCTTATTGAATTCTGGTTAAACCAATATTTTCTGGGGCATGAAGCACCATTGGGAATTTCTCTACTTTTACAGAGCCACTATCAAGGCCAAAAGCACTTTCTTCAGACAAACTTAATTTTTTAATTAAGAAATAGGTATTCATTACAATTTTCTCAAAGAAAGTTAAATCACTGTCATTGGATAAATATTTCTCAGAAAGAACAAATTTGAAATCGCCTATAATATTATTTTTATTCAAGGACTCGTATCGACTGGTAACATCAACTTCTCCTTTTTTTACCATATCTGTAATTACTTCTTTAAACATCAAGTTTATTTTCGTAGGTTCTCTAAATCCTAAATTAAAATCGACTCTAAATATAGTATCGTTAGCTATTTCAGTTACTTTATATTCAGTTTTATAAGGTTCATTCAAAATATTGACATGCACAAACCAATAGATATCGGCACGTTTTGGTCTTTTTCTCAAAATGGAGTACATTACCTTTTCCTCAATTTCATCAGCTCTTCCTGCATTTGTCATATAAATTAAATGAGTAGCATATTTTGGTATAGATAAATCATCACTTAATTCTATTAATACTTTTTGATAATCATCTAACTTTACAATTTGAGTGTAGCTTTTGTTGATTTTCTTAGCAAAATACCAGATGGTCATAATCGCAATAAGAAGAAAAGCGATAATTAAAGTAACATAGCCACCCTCTGCAAATTTTGTAATATTCGAAATAAAGAAACAAGTTTCAATTATTAAATAAATTGTAATTATTGGAACCATAAAGTACAATTTTACTCTTTTCATAATCATATAATAATTAAGTAAAATAGTAGTCATTATCATACACAAAATAATTGCTAAACCATAAGCGTGCTCCATATTGCTTGATTTTTTAAAGTGTAAAACTATTCCAACGCAGCCAAAAAACAGTAGCCAGTTGATTGAAGGAATATACAATTGCCCTTTTAATTCTGAAGGGTATTTTATTTTTACTTTAGGCCAAAAATTCAGACGCATCGCCTCATTTATCAATGTAAATGATCCGCTTATCAATGCTTGAGAAGCTATTACAGCAGCCAAAGTTGCAATTACAATTCCAATGGGTTGAAACCAATCTGCCATAATTAAATAGAATGGATTTCCATTTTCTCCACCTAAATCAACTAATGTTTTTCCTTCATTTTGAATTAAATAAGCTGCTTGTCCGAAGTAATTCAAAAGCAACGTGGTTTTTACAAAAATCCAACTAATCCTTATGTTTTTTCGGCCACAATGTCCCATATCTGAATATAAGGCTTCGGCTCCAGTTGTACATAGAAAAACAAATCCTAAAACATAAAATCCTTCAGGGTGAATTGACAGTAAATTATAAGCATAATAAGGATTAAAAGCCTTTAGAACCTCAGGGTGTTTACTAATTTGTAGTAAACCTAAAATACCAAGCATACTAAACCAGATAAGCATCATCGGTGCAAAAAATCGACCTACTAATTTTGATCCAAATTGTTGAATGGTAAACAATATAAATAATATTCCAATAACAATAGGGACTGTGTCTATACCTTTATAATAAGTTTGTATTCCTTCCACGGCGGAAGAAATAGAAATGGGAGGTGTGATAATTCCGTCGGCGAGCAAGGCACTCCCGCCAATAATAGCAGGAATAATCAACCATTTTATTTTGGTTTTTTTAACTAAGGCGTATAAGGCAAAAATTCCGCCCTCGCCGTGGTTGTCTGCACTTAGAGTTATAAGTACATATTTTATTGTGGTTTGTAAAGTTAATGTCCAAAAAACACAAGATATTCCTCCTAGAACAATATCTGCATTTATGATATGGGTGCCAATTATGGCTTTCATTACGTATAATGGTGAAGTCCCAATATCACCATATATTATTCCTAAAGAAATCAATAAACCTCCTAATGTTAACTTACTATGTAAGTCTTTATGCGAAACACTCATCTAAATTTTTTAAAAAACTGGTCAAATTTAATCTTTTTATAAATACTATTGGTTGTTAATCTAAAAAAAAACACGGTCAAATGAGCCGTGTTTTCAATCAAGTTTTAGGAATATTACCTTCTTCTGTTTGCGTTTCTTGAAGAATTACTATTATTAGTATTATCTAATTTATTTGAATTATTGGATGAAGAATTATCTCTTTGAGGTTCAGATCTTTGCTGTGAGTACGCTCTCGGAGATTCACTCCTGTTTTGCGAATACTCTCTTTGAGGTTCTGTTCTTTGTTGAGTGGAAACTCTTGGAGATTCAACCCTATTTTGAGAATTGCCTCTTTGCGGTTCTGTTCTTTGTTGAGTGGAAACTCTTGGAAATTCAACCCTATTTTGAGAATTGCCTCTTTGCGGTTCTGTTGTTTGTTGTGAGGAAGCTCTTGGCGTTTCATTGCGGTTTTGAGAATTACCTCTTAGAGGTTCTGTTCTTTGTTGAGAGGAAACGCTTGGGGATTCATTATTATTTTGAGAATATCCAACTTCATTTCTTGAACTACCATTTCTCGTATTTCTTATTTGATCTAGTTCATAACGATTGGCTACATTAGAATTCCTTCTTTCAAACGAATAGTTAGGGAACTGTCTTTCGTAACCATAAGAACGTCTTGAATTATAAATATTTGCTGCATAACTGCTTCTTCTATAGTTTACATAATTATAGTTATTGTTTCTATAATAAGTGTTTAGACAAAAATCGACATTATTTCTGTATCTAAAAATTGGAAATGGATTCCAAGCATAATAATAACTTGGGTAATAATTCCAAGACCAAGTGGAATAGTATGGACGATAATTCGACATCCAAAATGAATCGTAAATAATTGGTGTGGAATAAAATACTGGTTCGTAGATGTAATTTTGACCATACATATAAGTATTCCCAACAACTTGTATATTAACTTGATTGTATCTATCTTTTTCCACCTCAATAGTCGCTACATCTTGATATATGTCACGATCAAGAACAGATTGAATAATCACCAGGTGCGTTCGATTCTCAACCGATTCGATAACTCTGAGGTAATCCACCTGATTATCGTAGTTCAAATCTAAATTTGATATTTGAAGTTTTGGATCATTAAGTCTTCTTTCAAAATCCTGAAGATTATTTGAATCCCCAAAAATCGAAGCAACAACTCTTAAATCTAAATTATCGCTAATTTCAGAATTGGTTGCATTTACAATAGTTCTGTTTTGTCCTTCCGTTTGTACAGCACACGATGAACATAATACGATGAGTAGTAGTAATATTTGAGTTTTCATATTTAATGGTATTAAGTTATTTGTTTCCTAATATCCAATTACTGTGCCAATAAAATATAAGAGCAATTCAAATTATTATAACCTGCTTGTTAAATATTTATAAATCAAGTTTTTATATGTTAATTTAATAATCTAAAAATAAAAACCCAAAAACTAATATTACAGTTTTTGGGTTTCAGATATATTATTAATAACAAGTAAAATTATCTTCGAGGACCTTTGTCACGATATTGTTGCAACAATTTTCTATTAAAATCGTCTTCGGCTTTTTTCAATTGTATAATTTTTAGTGAAGGCAAAACTCCCCTCAAGCTGGCAATAAATTTTTTCTTAGCTTGGTACAATTCATCTTCATTACTTTCCATTTGGGCAAGCAGGGCAGACGCTTCTTTCTCACTTATTTTGTCTAAATCAGAATCCCTTCTTCCTCTAAAAGCTTTCGTTTTTTGAAGTCTCAGATCGAATTGTTTGTCTTCGAAGGCATTATATAATGGCCAAAATTTAGAGGCTTCATCCGGAGTCAACGCCAATTCAGTGGTAATAAAACCAACTTTTAATGCTTTGATTTGTTCTTTCTTTTCTCCTCTTGGAGGCTGAGCAAACGAGTGAATCGAAAGTAAAAATAGGATAATTAATATTAGTTTGTTTGTTTTCATTTTATCTTAATTTAATAAATAGTATTCTAAATTTTTGTTTTCAATAAGTTCGTTTTCAATGGTTTTATCTTCGATATTCAAGTCAACACTCATTTTTTGAATATCTTCTTCATTCAGAAGATTTGCTAAATCTGTATTAGAAACGGAGGATTGATATGCTATATAATTTTCTAAAGTAGCATCATCTATTTCAGATGAAGGACTTTTAAACTGATTGTAAATAGGAATGGACAATCCTAAAATTAAAATCGCAGCAGCTGCATACAACCACGTTTTTCTTTTGGAGAAAATAGAAATTGTTTTTGGTTCTTCTGTTGGTAATTGTTGTATTACTCTTGCCGAAAAAGTATCAAAATAATTTTCTGGAGTTTTAAATCCAGATTCTATTTTAGGTTCGTTTTCTAGTTTAAATGTTTTCATAATACTCAATTAGACATATATCGTGTCAAAAGGTTTAATTTTTAGTTACAAAAGATTCTATTTTTTTTACTGCAATATGATAAGATGCTTTTAAAGCTCCGACTGATGTCCCTAAAATTTCTGATATTTCTTCATATTTTAATTCTTCAAAATATTTCATTTTAAAAACTAATTGCTGTTTTTCTGGCAATATAGCGATTGCTCTTTGTAATTTTATTTGAATTTCGTTGCCATCAAAATAAACATCAGATTGTAAATTATCGATTGTTTTGTTTTGTAATGATTCCGAAGATACTCCAGCTAATTTTGATTTTTTATTTAAGAAA